>NZ_LXJQ01000056.1:0-37355 GCF_001728925.1 Pseudomonas sp. 1D4 | reverse complement strand
ACGTTGGATTGGTTGGCCTGAGCGGCAGGTGTGGCTCGGCTTGATGGGGTTCGCACAGCTCACCCCATTCTACGGTGTGTGGCGGCAGGTACCGGGCCTACCGATGCTTATCCACAGATCAAAAAAAGGGCCACCCGAAGGTGGCCCTGCATCACCGAGGCCCTGCCGGCCGAGCCGGCATGGGCGAGGTACCCGAGGCTATTTCACCGCCTGGCTGTTACCGGCTGATGACGACGGGCTTTCCCAGGTGCCTTTGCCCTGGCCCTCGCAGAACGGCTTGAGGTAGCGCGCGTCGCTGGCGACGCCGTAGTAGTAGAGGTCCTGGCGGTAGGCGATGTTGCTCACCTGGCTGTTGCGGCAGACGCCGAAGGCCCCTTCGGGGCACTGCTCGGCATAGCTCACCTCCACCTTCTGGCCCGGCATCTGCGGCTTGCAGAAGCCGTCGCGGAACAACTGGGAGGGAATGCTGCGGTTGGCCTGGCAGACCTTCACGTCCAGCCGGTCGCTCTGGCTGTGGACAATGCAGGCTTCCGCCAGGGCCTGGGACGAGGCAAGCAGCAGCAGGGGCAGCAGGAACACACGCATGAAGCACCAACCCGAGTTTCTAGGATGCGCGACTTTATCACGGCCCTTTATTCACAGCCTGTGACACCGCACCATGGCACCCATGCTGACTCACATCCCCACCCATCTGGTGGCCGGCCCTCTCGGTGCCGGCAAGACCAGCCTGATCCGCCACCTGCTGGCCCAACGCCCCATGGGCGAGCGCTGGGCGGTGCTCATCAACGAATTCGGCCAGGTCGGCCTGGATGCCGCGCTGCTGGAAACCGGCGAGGACGGCATCAGCCTGGCCGAGGTGGCCGGCGGCTGCCTCTGCTGCGTCAACGGCGCGCCCTTCCAGGTCGGGCTCGGGCGCCTGCTGCGCAAGGCGCGGCCGGACCGGCTGTTCATCGAACCGTCCGGGCTGGGCCACCCGGGGGAGCTGCGTCGGCAGCTCGTTGCCGCGCCCTGGACCGAGGTGCTGGCCCTGCAGCCCACCCTGGTGGTGCTGGATGCCCAGGCCCTGGCTCGCGGTGAGCCGCTGCCCGCCAGCCAGCAGGCGGCATTGGAAGGTGCCGGGCTGCTGGTGCTGAACAAGGCCGGGGGCCTGCAAGCCGACGCTCGTCAGCGCATCGTCCAGGCCCTGCCAGCGGTGCCCCAGTGCTGGACCGAACAGGGTCAACTGCCGCTGGAACGCCTGCCTGGCCTGGCGGCGCGCGCCGGCGTGGCTGTGGATAACCTCGCGCTGCCCAGTGCCCCGCCGGCTTTGCCGACCCTGTGGACAGACCCGACCCGGCCCCTCTGCCAGGCCGGCGGCCAGGGGGACGGCTGGAGCATCGGCTGGCGCTGGCACCCGTCCCAGCGCTTCGACCCGCAGCACCTGGCCGCCTGGCTCCAGGGCCTGGACTGGCGCCGCGCCAAGCTGGTTATCCACAGCGCGCAGGGCTGGGTCTCGGCCAACGCCCTGGACGGCGCCCCGCTGCACTGGCGCCCCAGTGAGTGGCGGCGGGATTCGCGGCTGGAGCTGATCTTCAGCGAGCCGCAGGAGGAGGCCGTCCTCTCGGCGGGGCTTGAGGCCTGTCGGTTGCGGGAGTGATGCCTCTCCAGCACTTGAGAGGGAGTTAGGCTGATTATCGAGTTCTGCTGGTGTTTTCTGTTTCGCCCTCCCGGGCGAGCCCCTTTTGGCAGTCGCCCCAAAAGGAGCCAAAAAGGCTTGCCCCTGCATACGGCCCGACTACGTCGGGTCCCCTCGCTACATCGTCGTTCCAGGGGCACGCGCTGACGGGCCATCCCTGGCCCGGCAGCGCTCTCGCGACATCCATGTCGCTCAACCCCTTCCACGACGATTCCGCTCGGCCTCCTGAAGGGGCACTGTCCCCGCCCAACCTCTCAAGCCAAGCACTGGTTCTATGTGCGCCCGGACGTAGAGCGCGAGGCGTACAGAAACGAAAACGGGCCCTTGCGGGCCCGTCTGCGGAATAAAACGACTACGGCAAGCCGCAGCCAGGGCCGGGGCGGCCCAAAGGTATCAGTCGTCGTTCATGCGCGAGTGGGTGCGGGTGTCCTTCATGAACAGGTACACCATCAGCGAGCAGGCGATGCAGGCGGTCACGTACCAGTAAAAGCCGCTCTCCATGCCGATGCTCTTGAACCACAGCGCGATGTACTCGGCGGTGCCGCCGAAGATGGACACGGTCAGCGCGTAGGGCAGGCCCACGCCCAGGGCGCGGATCTCGGTGGGGAACAGCTCGGCCTTCACCACGGCGTTGATCGAGGTGTAGCCGCTGACGATCACCAGCGCCGCCATGATCAGGAAGAACGCGCCCCACCAGGTTTCGATGGTGTGCAGGGTGCTGAGGATCGGGTAGGTGAACAGGGTGCCCAGCACGCCGAAGGCGATCAGGATCGGGCGCCGGCCGATCTTGTCCGAGAGCGCGCCGACGATGGGCTGCAGCAGCATGAACAGGAACAGCGTGGCGGCCGAGATCATGGTCGAGTCGCCTTTGCTCATGCCCACGGTGTTGACCAGGTACTTCTGCATGTAGGTGGTGTAGGTGTAGAAGGCCAGGGTCCCGCCCATGGTCAGGCCAACCACGGTCAGCACTTCCTTGGGGTGGCGCATCAGGGTGCGCAGCAGGCTTTCCTTGGGCTTGTCCTTCTTCTGGGTGAAGGAGTCGGTCTCCTCCATGCCGCGACGCAGGAACATCGCCACCACGGCACAGGCCGCGCCGATGAAGAAGGGCACGCGCCAGCCCCAACTGTCCAGCTGCTCGGTGGTCAGGGTCTGCTGCAGCACGATCAGCACCGCCAGGGCGATGAGCTGGCCGGAGATCAGCGTCACGTACTGGAAGCTGGAGTAGAAGCCGCGCTGTTCCTTGGTGGCCATCTCCGACAGGTAGGTGGCGGAGGTGCCGTATTCACCGCCCACCGAGAGGCCCTGCAGCAGGCGGGCGATCACCAGCAGGATGGGCGCGGCGATGCCGATGCTCTCGTAGCTGGGGGTCAGGGCGATGATCAGCGAGCCGAAGCACATCAGCAGCACCGAGGCCAGCAGGGCGGCCTTGCGGCCCTTGCGGTCGGCGTAGATGCCCATCAGCCAGCCGCCGATGGGGCGCATCAGGAAGCCCACGGCAAAGATCGCGGCGGTGTTCAGCAATTGAGCGGTCAGGTCGCCCTGGGGGAAGAAGGCTTTGGCGAAGTACAGCGAGAAGGCGGCGTAGACGTACCAGTCGTACCACTCCACCAGGTTGCCCACCGAGCCGCTGAAGATCGACTTGATGCGCTGGGACGTGGTGCGGGGTGTTGCTGAGGCAGTCAGGGTGCTGGAGCTGTCCATCGTGGTTCCTCGAGTCGTTGTTGTTGTGCGCACGGACTGGCCGGGCTTGGACAGGCCCCATAGCAGGACCTGTGCCAGGCACTGGAGGCCGCGCCGTTGCTGGGGTTCGGCTCGATGGAGGGGCTTCGCTGCGCGGAATCCCGCCGATGCCGGAACGGGCGATGAGCGGGTTGTTGCCGAGTGCCCGGTGTTGGCGTGCGCATACCTTCTTCATGGTTTCCGGGCACCCTGCCGCACATGGGAAGCGCCAGGGGCAGGTGTTCATCCCCGATTCCGGTGGAGCACAGCGTGGACAAGCTGTGGGCAGATTCCCCTATGCCCCGTCATCCGTGGGTTTCAGGCATTCGATCAGGATTTGCACAGGGCAAGGCCTGTGGATGGGCGTCCGCCCTGTGGGCGACTGTCCCCAAATGGCGTGGATGAGCCTGTGGAAAAGCTGTAGCCACCCCGCCAGAGGCCAGGCTGCAAGCTGTCTGTGGAGGGTTGATCACTTAATGTCCAACGGGATAAGTGAGCGGATACGGCCTGTTGGGTATCGTCCCCAATTCCCGTGGACGGTACTGTGCCCAAGCTGTGGATAGATCGACAAGACCCAGTATCAACAAGGCTTTCAGGCCTTCGTACAGATTCTGATCAGTAGCTGGGCCCTGCCATGCGCCGGTTCTACGCAGTTGTGAACTGTGGACAGAACCGCTGCATGATCCCCACCTGTCCCCAAACACCGGGGATGAGCCTGTGGACAAGCTGTAGCCAGACCGTCAGAGGCCCGATTTGGCGGGGCCTCTGGCGTTTGGATCGTTTTTTGATCGATGTGCGGTCTATCCAGTCGTGTGAAAAAGGCCCTGCGCCGGTGGCTTTTCTGTCCACATTGCCCCCAGTAACCGGGGAAGACCCTGTGGAAAAACTGTACGCACCTGCCTGTCAGCCACGGCTGGCGGGCTGTTCAGCCGATTGATCATTAATTGAGCCCTTGCTGGCTGGGCGGTGGGGGGCATCTGGCGTGTGTCGGACAGGCCGGGCCGGAGCGGCAGCCGGCCCGTCAGAAGGAGCGTTCTCCCTGCTATCCACACCGTCCCCAATAACGGTGGAAGGGCCTGTGTACAAGCTGTCTGCACCTCTCTGAAGGCCAGGGATTGCAAGGCCTTAAAGGGGTTGTACGAATTCTGAGCGATTACCCTGTCGCACCGCAGGCAGCGGTGGTGTTTGCCTGTTCATGAAGCTATCAACAGTCCCCAGATCAGGTGGATCAGCCTGTTGATAAGCTGTGCTCAATCACTTGAAAGCCTTTATTGATAAGGCTTTCGTCGATTTGATCGCGATTTGATCAGGGGTGCGATGGCGATTGGATGCACACAGCGAGCGACGCGCTGGGCGAACTGTCCACATTTGTCCCAGCTTTAAGGGGAAAATTCTGTGGATAAACTGTTTTCAGTTGTACACAGGCCGTGTCGGGTGTGGCACGGAGCAAGCTGTACGTTTACTGATCATATTATTTGCAAGGTCCTGCCGTACAAGGGATTTTGCGGAGTAAAGGGGGGGCGAGGTGTGGAAAAGCGCCGCCTGGGAGCTGTCCCCAGATAGCGTGTATCAACCTGTTGAAAAGCTGTGTCCACAGCGCCGAAGGCCCCGATTGACGGGGCCTTTGGCATTCAGGTGGATTTATGACCACAGGGCCGGAAGGCCCTGTGGATGGATCAGTCGTCTTCGCCGGGGAGGAAGTCGCCACGGGCCAGGCCGTGGCGCTGCATCTTCTCGTTGAGGGTGCGGCGCGGCAGTTGCAGCAGCGCCATCACCGCCTTGATGTCGCCCTTGCTGCGGGCCAGGGCCTGGCGCAGGCATTGCGCCTCGTAGGCTTCCATCAGCTCGGCCAGGGACGGCACGCCGTCCTCGCGGGGGGCGTCCAGCGGTGCGACCAGCCCCAGCACGTGGCGCTCGGCGGCGTTGCCCAGCTCGCGCACGTTGCCGGGCCAGTCGTGGGCCAGCAGGTGCGCCAGCTCGGCCGGGGTGAGGTTCGGCACCGGGCGCTGCAGGCGTTCGCCGGCCAGGGCGGCGAAGTGTTCGAACAGCAGGGGGATGTCCTCGCGGCGGTCCCGCAGCGGCGGCAACTGCAGCTCGGCGACGTTCAGGCGGTAGAGCAGGTCCTCGCGGAAGCGCCCGGCGCGCACTTCGTCGCGCAGGTCCGGCTTGGTGGCGGCCACCACCCGCACGTCGATGCGGATGCTCTGGTTGGAACCCAGGCGCTCCAGTTGCTGCTCTTGCAGCACCCGCAGCAGCTTCACCTGCTGGGCCAGGGGCATGCTCTCGATCTCGTCGAGGAACAGGGTGCCGCCGTTGGCGTGCTCCAGTTTGCCGATGCGCTTGCCCTGGGCGCCGGTGAAGGCGCCGCTTTCATGGCCGAACAGCTCGCTCTCGAAGAGGTTCTCCGGGATGGCGGCGCAGTTGAGGGCGACGAAGGGCCGTTCCGCGCGCGGGCCGAAGTCGTGCAGGCAACGCGCGACGAGTTCCTTGCCGCTGCCGGTGTCGCCCCGCAGCAGGACGTTCACCGGCGTCTGCGCCAGGTCCAGCACCTGCTTGCGCAGGTGCAGGATGGGCCGGGAGATGCCCAGCAGGCGGCCGTCCAGTTGCGCGCGGCTGTCCGCCTGCTGGCGCAGGCGGCGGTTCTCCTGCTGCAGGCGGCGCTTCTCCAGCGCGCGCTGGAGGCTGCCCAGCAGGCGCTCGGGGGTGAAGGGCTTCTCGATGAAGTCATAGGCGCCCAGGCGCATGGCTTCCACCGCCTGGGGCACGTCGCCGTGGCCGGTCACCAGCAGGAAGGGCAGGTCGCGGTCACGGGCCTGGACCGCCTCCAGCAGGGCCAGGCCGTCCATGCCCGGCATGCGCAGGTCGCTGACCACCACACCGGGGAAGTCCGGTTCCAGGGCCTGCAGGCACTCGGCAGCGCTGGCGCACAGGCGCACGGCGAAGCCGGAGAGTTCCAGCCATTCGCGCACGGCTTCGCGGATGGCGGCTTCGTCGTCGACGAAGATCACGTGGGGGGAGGTCATGCTCGCTCCTCGGGGGGGCTGGCCGGCAGGCTGAGGCGGAACACCGCGCCGGGGCCACGGTTTTCCGCAGCCAGGCGCCCGCCCAGTTCATGGACGATGGCGTAGGACACGGCCAGGCCGAGGCCCAGGCCGTCGCCCACCGGTTTGGTGGTGAAGAAGGGGTCGAAGACCTGGGGCAGCACATCGGCAGGGACGCCGCCGCCGTTGTCGGCGACCTCCAGGCACCAGTGTTCGCCGTCGCGCCGCAGGCTGATCTCCACCTTTGGCGCGGCCTGGCCATCGACGGCATCCAGGGCGTTGCGCAGCAGGTTGACCAGCACCTGTTCCAGGCGGATGGCGTCGCCCTGGACCCAGGCCGGCTGCTCCAGGTGCTGGACGATGTGGGCGTCGCTGTCGCGCAGGCGCGGGGTGAGCAGTTGCAGGGCCTTGCCCACCACGTCGCCGAGTTCCAGGGTTTCCCGCAGGCCACCGGGGGTGCGGCGGGCGTAGGTCTTGAGGTGACCGGTGAGGGCGGCCATGCGTTGCAGCAACTCGTCGAGGCGGTCGAGGGCCTTGCGCGCCGGCTCCAGTTGGCCGTTGTCCAGCATCAGGCGCAGGCTGCCCAGGTGCATGTGCAGGGCGGTCAGCGGCTGGTTGATCTCATGGGCGAGGGCCGCCGACATCTGCCCCAGGGCGGCCAGCTTGGCAGCCTGCACCAGGCCGTCCTGGGCGGTGCGCAGGTCGGCGGTGCGCTGTTCCACCAGGCGCTCCAGCTCCTCGCGGCTCTGCTGGCGCAGGCGCGCCAGGCGCCAGCGCTGCTGCAGGAACAGGCCGAGGAAGAACAGCGCCGACCATACCCCGCCGGCGGCCAGGCTGGCGGTGCGGGCGCTGCTGGCAGCGCCCTGGGGGCGGTGCAGCAGGTGCAGGGTCCAACCCTCGCTGGGCAGCGCCTCGGATTCCCAGAGGTAGTCCTGTTCACCGTCCGGGCCCTTGACCCGCACCAGGCGGCTGCCGTCGCCGAAGTCCTCGCGGGTCTGGTGCTCCAGGGGCACCAGGGGCTTCTTGTCGTACTGCCGGGTGGCGGCCAGCTCGGCGCGCTGCGCGGCGTCCAGCGGTGCCAGTTCGCGGTAGCGCCAGGCCGGCTGGTTGGCGATGAAGACGATGCCCTTGGCGTCGCTCACCAGGATCACGTCGGGGCGCTCGCGCCACTGGTGTTCCAGCTCGGGGAACTCCAGCTTGACCACGATGGCGCCGAGGAAGCGCCCGGCATCGTCGTGGATGGCGTGGGAGAGGAAGTAGCCGGGGATGCCGCTGACCACGCCCACGGCATAGAAACGCCCGGTGCCCTGAGTGCGGGTTTCCAGGAAGTAGGGGCGGAAGCCGTAGTTGTGGCCGACGTAGCTGGTGGGCAGGCGCCAGTTGCTGGCGGCGATGGCCAGGCCGTCTTCACGCATCAGCTCCAGGGTGGAGGAACGGGCGGCGCCGTTGATGCGTTCCAGCTTGAGGTTGAGCTGCCGTTGCAGGTCGTCGGTCAGCGGTGCCTGCAGGGCCTGGCGCAGCTCCGGGTCCAGCGCCAGTACGGCGGGCAGGGCGCGGTAGCGTTCGATCAGGGTGCTCAGGGCGCTGCGGTAGAGCCCGAGCTGGGCCCCGGCCTGGAGGCCTTCCTCGCGCAGGGCGGCGTACTCGGCCTGGCGCCCGGCCTGGTGCATCGACAGCAGCAGGCCGATGACGAACAGCAGGGTCAGCGGGACGATGCGCGGGGGCAGGCTGGGCACGGGCGGGTCCGGGGTGGTGCAGGGGGCTGCGACGATAGCACGAGCGGGGTGGCGACAGCCTGTGGATAACCCCTGTAGCCAGCGGGTGTCCACAGGCTGCCGGTGGGCGGCATCCGGCGATACACTGCGCGCTTCCCGTTGCGAGCCTGTCCCATGTCGTTGATCGCCTGGTCCCATTCCACGTCCGCCGGTTTCACCCTGCGTGGCTGGCACAGCCCGCCCAGTGGCCGGCCACTGCTGCACTTCCTGCATGGCAACGGCTTCTGCACCCGCGCCTATGCGCCGATGCTGGCGCGCCTGGAGGCGCACTTCGACCTCTGGCTGTGCGACCTGCAGGGGCACGGGGAGAGTGATCATGGCGGGCGCTTCCTGGGCTGGAACCGCAACGCGGAGCTGGCGGTGGAGGCGTTCGAGGCCGGTCGCGGGCGCTTCGGCGAGGTGCCGCGCCTGGCCCTGGGGCACAGCTTCGGGGGCGTGCTCACCAGCCTGGTGCTGGCCCGCCACCCCGCGCTGTTCCAGCGTGTGGTGCTGCTGGACCCGGTGATCTTCACCCCGGCGATGATCGGGGTGATGGCCTTCAGCGAGGTGCTCGGCCTGCACCGGCGTACCACCCTGGCCAAGCGTGCCCGGGCCCGGCGCCACCAATGGAGCGACCGCGAGGCGGCCTTCAAGGCGCTGCATGGGCGCGGCATCTTCCGTGGCTGGCGCGACGATGCCCTGACGGCCTACGTGGACCATGCGATCAAGGCGGTGGAGGGCGGCGTCGAGCTGAAGTGCCGCCCCAGTCGTGAGGCCGAGGTGTTCAGCTCCTGCCCGAAACGCCTCTGGCCGTCGCTGGCGCGCATTGCCACGCCGACCCTGATCCTCCACGGCGAGGCCAGCTACCCCTTCGTCGCCCGTTCGGTGGCGCGGCTCTGTGCCCTCAACGGCCACGTCAGCGCCCAGGTGGTGGAGGGCGGCCACTGCTTCATGCAGGAAGACCCGGACGCCGCCGCCGAGCGGGTGGTGGACTTCCTCGGCCGCAGTCTGTGAGCGACCCGCGTCGCGAGGCGGTCTGGCTGGCGCTCTCGGAGCTGTGGTTGGACACCGAGCTGGACGCGGGCGATCTGCTGCGGCTGGCGCGCTGCCTGCGCGACAGCGGTTATCCACAGGCCGAACTGGAGGCGATCTACG
Organism: Pseudomonas sp. 1D4; assembly: GCF_001728925.1. NCBI lineage: Bacteria > Pseudomonadati > Pseudomonadota > Gammaproteobacteria > Pseudomonadales > Pseudomonadaceae > Pseudomonas > Pseudomonas sp. 1D4. The sequence continues at coordinate 28,011 of NZ_LXJQ01000056.1, read as the reverse complement.
CGCTGGAAGTGGCGCCCGCCGTCTGGCTCAACGCCTGGAGCGTGGCGGGGGTGTGGCAGGGGTTCGATCCCGACTGGCTGTTCGAACGCTGCCGGCATAACCAGGCGCGGAGGGCGCGGCTCGGCTTCCGCCTGGGCTGTCGGCTGCTGCGTGGCGCCATGACCGGCGCCACGCGGGCGGACTGGAACGGGGTTATCCACAGGCTGGAGGGGCTCGGCGAAGGCTGAGCCCGGTGGGTCATTCCACCTGGCGCTGCTCATCCTGGCGCGGGTGGTTGCGGCGCCAGGTGTCCAGTTGGATGACGTTGCCGGCGACGACTTCCGGCTCGCGGGGGGCCTGGAAGGGGTGCGGGTCCATCTGGATGCGGCCCGCGTGGTTCCCGAACATCTGCACCGTGCCGGTCAGGCGCTGCTCGCCGGTGACGGTGAATTCGAAGCCATAGATACGCGCCAGACGACGGTGGCCCTTGGCATCGCGGACGATGGCCATGCGCTGCAGGGCGACGTTGCCGTCCAGCAGTTCCACGTCGAAACGGGCGCAGTGTTGTTTCACCAGCACCAGGGCGCGCTCGCGCACACCGTGGCCGCGCCAGAGCCAGGCGGCGCCGGCGGCAAGCAGCAGGAACAGGAAGACATCGGCCAGACTGATCATGATCACTCCCCTCGGATGCGCTGAAGCTTAACCCATCCTTGGCCGATCAGAAGGCCAGCTCGAGGCGGTTGCGGCCCCGCTGCTTGGCCCGGTAGAGCGCCTGGTCGGCTGCCTCCTGGAGTGCTTCCAGGCCCTGATCGGCCGGGCCTTCGGCCAGGCCGATGCTGACGCTGATGGCCAGCGTCTGACCCTCCACGTCGAAGTGCAGCCCCTCCACCGCCTCGCGTAACCGTTCAAGAAAACGACGGGCGGCATCGGCTGGGGTGTCGGGCAGCAGGAAGACGAATTCCTCACCGCCGATCCGGGCGAATACGTCGGTGCTGCGGGCGGCCTCCTGGCAGAGGCGACTGAAGGACCGCAGCACCAGGTCGCCGGCGGCGTGGCCGTGCTGGTCGTTGATGCGCTTGAAATGATCGATGTCGAGCATCGCCAGGCACAGCGGCTGGCCCTGGCGCAGGGCCCGCAGGCGCTCCTGCTCGGCGCGGGTGTCGAAGGCCCGGCGGTTCAGGGCGCCGGTGAGCGGGTCGGTGGTGGCCTGCAGGCGCAGGCGTTCTTCCAGGGCCTTGCGGTGGCTGACGTCGCGGATCTCCACCAGCCGCTGGTGGTCGTCCAGCGCCGTCACCGAGCACTCGACGGCGAGCAGGGTGCCGTCCTGGCGCTGCACGGCGAAGTCACGCGGGGTGCCGTCGGTCTCCGCCAGCAGGCGCTCCAGTGCGGCCTGTTCGCTGGCCGGGAACAGCGCCTGGGGCGTGCGCTCGCGCAGGCCGTCGCGGGGCAGGCCGAACAGGCTGTCGAGGGCCGGGTTGCTGTCCTGTATGCGGCCGTCCTGCAGCACCATCAGACCCACGCTGGTCAGGCTCATCAGGCGCTCGAAGCGCTGGGCGCCCGCCTCGGCCTGCTCGGCGTGGCGCTGGCTGTCGAGGAGGATGCGGCGCATGGTCATCAGCGCCAGGCCCACCAGGGCGATGACCCACAGGGGGATGCCGACGTTGTAGGGCAGCAGGTAGGCCACCGAGCGCGTCACGTCGGGGTGCTCCACCGCGTTCAGCCAGTCGTGCACGGCGATGCCGCCCCGCAGCAGAGTGACCAGGGCGTAGCCCAGCAGCACCACGCCGACGCCGGCACACACCCCGCGCAGTTGGGGTTCGCGCGGGTGGCGCAGCAGGGCGCTGGCAGCCTGCAGGGGCAGCGCCCCGCCGATGGCGGCATAGACGGCGATCAGCAGCTCGCTGTTGAGCGGTGCCACCCACCAGTGCCAGCTGTTGAAGGCGGCCATCAGCCCGGCACTGGCCGGCACCGTCCAGACCGGCAGCGGGCGGCCGAGGAAGCGGAACACCCCGAGCATCAGCACCGCCTCGCCAGCCAGTTGGGTGGCGTTGCCGAGGACGTTGAGCACGCGGTTGCCGGTGGCGACGAAGACGAAGAAGGCGAGGATGCCGAGGATCAGCAGCCAGGCGCCCGCCGCCCAGAAGCCGGGGCCGCGATAGGGGCGCGAGACGTACCAGAGCCCGGTGCAGGCCAGGGCGCTGCCCAGCATCAGGTTGAGCCCGAGCAGCATGGGCGAAAAATACAGGGATTCCATGGTGACGGTGGGTGCCGGCAGGTTGGAGAATCCTGCCATTATGGCCGGCGAACCGAGCCCGCACCTCCTGGCATTCGATCCACCCCGACCCGAAGGACCATTCATGTCGCGCACGCCCCATCTCCTCAGCATCCAGTCCCATGTGGTGTTCGGCCACGCCGGCAACCGCGCGGCGGTATTCCCGGTCGAGCGCCTGGGGGTGAAGGTCTGGCCGCTGAACACCGTGCAGTTCTCCAACCACACCCAGTACGGGCAGTGGACCGGCGAGGTGCTGCCGCCTCGGCAGATCCCCCAACTGGTGGAGGGCATTGCCGCCATCGGCGAACTGGGCAACTGCGATGCGGTGCTGTCCGGCTACCTGGGCAGCGCCGCCCAGGGCCGCGAGATCCTCGAGGCGGTGGCCCGCATCAAGGCGTCCAATCCACGTGCGCTGTACCTGTGCGACCCGGTGATGGGGCACCCGGAGAAGGGCTGCGTGGTGGCCCCTGAGGTGAGCCGTTTCCTGCTGGAAGAGGCCGCCACTGCCGCCGACTACCTGTGCCCCAACCAGTTGGAGCTGAACAGCTTCGCCGGGCGCCGCCCGGAATCCCTGGAGGACTGCGTGGCCATGGCACGCACGCTGCTGGCCCGTGGCCCGCGTGCAGTGCTGGTGAAGCACCTGGACTACCCCGGCCGCGCCCCGGAGGACTTCGAAATGCTGCTGGTCAGCACCGACGGCAGTTGGCTGCTGCGTCGGCCCCTGCTGGCCTTCCCGCGCCAGCCGGTGGGCGTGGGCGACCTGACCTCCGGGGTGTTCCTCGCCCGCCTGCTGCTGGGGGACACCCTGGTAGCGGCCTTCGAATTCGCCGCCTCCGCAGTGCATGAGGTGCTGCTGGAGACCCAGGCCTGCGGCAGCTACGAACTGGAACTGGTGCGGGCCCAGGACCGCATCGCCCACCCGCGCGTGCGCTTCGAGGCGCGTCGCCTGGGCTGACCTGCGGCCATCTGACTCAGGGCACGTCCAAAAACGTCGGCGAGGCAGTCAGCGCAAGGTAAAAACAGGCGAAAAAGCGCCGTTTACGTGCGGTAAATGAGCATTTGAGGCTGTTTTCAACGCCGCGATGACAACGCAGGCAGTGTTGGGAGGTGCCCTTCAGCGGCTATGCTTGCCGGCGCTGCATCGCTAGCATGGCGCGGTTTCCGGCGTGGTGCCGCTGCCCACGCCGCCCTCCAACGGACCCGGGAGACGGGATTGGCTCATCACGGACGCATGCGCTTCGGCGCCTGGCTCGGACTGCTGGCCCTGTGGCTGGTGGTGGCCGGTCCGTTGCTGTCCCAGGTCCGCGCCCAGGCGGGTGAGCTTCCGGCCTGGCTGGCGGAGATGGCCTGCGCCTCCGGGCGTGACGCGGCCAGGCTCCCGGCCCACCCCGACCACCTGCTGGCCAAGTGCGGCTACTGCACGCTGCTCTCCGCCTCCCCGGCGCTCACGCCCGCACCGCTGCTGCCTGCCCTGTTGCCGGCCACGGCGTTCTTCGCCCCGTTGGAGCCGGAGGCGGGCCATGGTGCCGCCTCGGTATTCCCCGGTGCCCGGCCCCGTGCACCGCCGTCGCTCGTCTGAATCCGTCTGCCGCCGCGTGCCCCTGTACGCGGCGTTCCCGGTGCCCGATGGCCGCTGCCCGGCCCCGGCGCCGATCGACTTCCAAGGAGTGACCCCATGCGCAAGACCCTGATTTCCGCCGCCGCCCTGCTGGGCCTGTTCAGCACCGCCGCCCTGGCCCATGAGTACCAGGTGGCCAAGCTGCACATCGACCACCCGTGGGCCCTGGAGCTGCCGCCGGTGTCCGCCAACGGTGCGGCCTACCTGGTGGTGCACAACAACGGCGACACCCCGGACCGCCTGGTGGGCGCCGACACTCCCCGTGCCGGCAAGATCGAGATCCACGAGCATGTGCACAAGGACGGGGTGATGAAGATGCAGCAGGTGGAGGGTGGCCTGGCCATTCCCGCCGGGGGCGAGGTGCGCCTGGAGCAGGGTGGCTACCACCTGATGATGTTCGGCCTGAAGCAGCCGTTGAAGGATGGCGAGCGCTTCCCCCTGACCCTGCACTTCGAGAAGGCCGGCGACCTCAAGGTGGAGATCGCCGTACAGAAGACCGCTCCGGCCGGCGAGAAGGCCCACGCCCACGGCGAGCACGCCGAGCACGGCGACCACAGCCAGCACAGCGGTCACGCCCAGTAACCGCCTGCCGGCCTGCACCCGCCAGCAGGGGCATTTGCCCCTGCCGGGTGCAAGCCGGGTCCTCAACCCTGGGCGTCGTCCTCGCCGCGCAAGGCGCGGTAGCGGCGTTCCAGTTCCTGGCGGATCTCCCGCCGCTGCTGACCCTGCACGAATCGACGCTTCTGGTCGGGGGTCTGCGGCTCCAGGGGCGGGACCGGCGCCGGGCGGCGCTCGTCGTCCAGCGCCACCATGGTGAAGAAGCAGCTGTTGGTGTGGCGCACCGAACGTTCGCGGATGTTCTCGGTGATCACCTTGATGCCGATCTCCATGGAGGTGGTGCCGGTGTAGTTGACCGAGGCGAGGAAGGTCACCAGCTCGCCGACGTGCACCGGCTGGCGGAACACCACCTGGTCCACCGAGAGGGTTACCACGTAGCGCCCGGCGTAGCGGCTGGCGCAGGCGTAGGCCACCTCGTCGAGGTACTTGAGCAGGGTGCCGCCATGGACGTTGCCGGAGAAGTTGGCCATGTCCGGGGTCATCAGGACGGTCATCGTCAGTTGTGCGTTGCCGGGTTCCATCGGGGCTCCAGAGGCAGTGTGAGTCGGGGTGCGTGACGCGGTGCCAACCGCGCCGGGACGGGCGCCCGTATGATGGGCGTCTTTTTTCCCAAGCAAGGACGCCCTCCCATGCCGGCAGGCTACACCTGGCGCCCCACGTGGCGCTGCGAAACCTTCATCCCCCTTCCCATCGCCCGGGTGCAGCCATGAAGCGCGCCGTGATCGGGCTGCTCGGCAGTGCGGTGCTGGTGGCCGCCCTGGTGACGGGGGGCGCGCTGCTGCTGCGGGACGACCCGCTGCTTCCGGAGGTGGCCGGCTGGCTGCGGGATGCCCGCCACGAGGGCGCCGACAGCGCGGCATTCCTTTACCTGATGGGCATGGATGCGCCGGCCGACCAGGCGCCGGAGGCCTACGGCCGCGAGCGGCTGGACCTCTACGAGCGCTGGTACGCCCAGCATGGGCCGACGGGGGACGCCCAATTGCCCGACCTGCCCGGACTTGAATTGTCCGAAATCCCCCAACTGTGTGACCTGGGGCAGGACGGCTGCTGGGAGAGCCTTGTGGCTCGGGAGGGTGAGTTGGATGCGTGGGTGCGAGACCATGGCCTGCTGATCGGACGCTACAACCAACTGCTGACGCTGGATGACTATCAGACGCTGACCACCGAAGGTGCCAGCGAGCCCTTGCCGAAGCTGTCCCCTCTCAATCGGGCCCAGCAGATGTTTGGCCTGCAGATCATGCAGCGAGCGCGCAGGGGCGAGGGTGAGGAGGCCCGGCGTTTGTTGGCAGAGGAGTTGGTCAGCCTGCGCCGCCTCTTGGCGAGGACGGACCAGCTTGTCGTGAAGGTCATGACCAGCAAGCTGATCGACCGCAACCTGGAGTTGCAGGCCCGCCTGTACCGTAAGGGCTGGATGCCTGCACCGCAGCAGCCGGCACCGCTGAACGAGGCGGAGCGTGCCCTGGTCAAGCCGTTGCAGCGGGAGCTGCTGTACATCGCGACGCTGTTCCAGAGCCTGCCTGGTGAGGGGGCGCCGTTGAAGGAGCGCATCGCCATGGCGCTGCTGGTGCGGCCGAACATGAGCCTCAACGCCACGTTTCCGCCCTTCCGCCAGGTTGCCGAACTGTCCCGGCTGGAACCGAAGGATTTTGCCCGCGAGGTGAAGGCACAGCCCCGGCTCCTTCCCAAGCCCACGGGCTGGCGCAACTGGATGGGGGATCGTCTGGTGGGGATCGCTGGCCCGGATTTCCGCACCTACGCCGGCCGCATCCAGGACCTGGACGCGAAGCTTCGCCTGCTGGCGCTGCTGGATGACCTGCCCGCCGAACCGTCCGGCTGGGCGGCGGCGCTGGCGGCCTCGCCTGTGGATAACCCCTATTACCCCGGCCAGCCGGCGCGCCTGGAGGGCGGGGACCGGGTGTGCTTCGCCGGGCCCCTCGAACCCAGGCCCAACGCCCGCTGCCTGCCGCTGCGCTGACGCTGTGGATAACCCTGCCGGTCCCCTGCCGGCAGGGCCTCCAGCGGTCAGGCGTGGGTCAGGTACCAGCGCCAGTCCTGCTCGCCCACTTCGCTGACGAACTGGCGGAACTCCTCCCACTTGATGGCGAGGTAGACCTTCAGGAACGCCTCGCCCAGGGTGTCCTTCGCCCAGGCGGACTGCTCAAGGTTGCGCAGGGCGGTGAGCCAGTCGGTGGGCAGGGTTTCGCGGGCCTGCTCGTAGCCGTTGCCGACGATGGGCTCACCCGGGTCGATCTGTTCGCGGATGCCGGTGTGGATGCCGGCCAGGATGGCCGCAGCCGCCAGGTAGGGGTTGGCGTCGGCGCCGCAGATGCGGTGCTCCACGTGGCGGCTCTTCGCCGGGCCGCCGGGTACGCGGAAGGACACGGTGCGGTTGTTCACCCCCCAGCTCTTGGCCAGCGGCGCGTAGCTGTTGGCCTGGAAGCGCCGGTAGGAGTTGGCGTTGGGGCAGAAGATCGCCAGGGCGTCGTTGAGCGTGGCCATCATGCCGCCGATGGCGTGGCGCAGCAGCGGGGTGCCGTGGGGGTCTTCGCTGGCCATCAGGTTGTTGCCCTCGGCGTCGGCCAGGCTGACGTGCATGTGCAGGCCGCTGCCGGCCAGGTCGCCGAAGGGCTTGGCCATGAAGCAGGCGATCAACCCGTGCTTGTTGGCCACGCCCTTGACCAGGCGCTTGTAGCGCAGGCCTTCATCCACGGCCTGCAGCGCGTCGAAGCGGTGCTCCAGGGTCAGCTCCAACTGGCCGGGGGCGTATTCGGAGATGGCGGTGCGCACCGGCAGGCCCTGGGCTTCGCAGGCGGCGTAGAGGTCGTCGAGGAAGGGCTGCAACTGTTCCAGTTCGTACACGCCGTAGACCTGGGGCGCCTGCGGACGCACGCCGTTGGCCTGCAGGGCGGGCTGCGGGCGGCCGTTGGCGTCGCGCTGCTTGTCCAGCAGGTAGAACTCCAGCTCCACCGCCATGACCGGGTGGTAGCCGTCGGCCTTGAGCCGGTCGATGGTGCGCGCCAGCACGTGGCGTGGGTCGCCGGCGGCGGCCGGCTGGCCCTGGGTCGGGTGCATGCTCACCTGCACCTGGCCGGTGGGGGTGGCGCGCCAGGGCTGCAGGCACAGGGAGCCGGCGACGGGGTAGGTCCAGCAGTCGGCGTCGGCCACTTCCCAGACCAGGCCGCTGGCTTCCACGTCCTCGCCCTGCAGGGTGAGGGAGAGGATGGAGCTGGGCAGCGGGCGGCCGTTCTCGTAGATGGCCAGCAGCTCGTCACGGTGCAGCAGCTTGCCGCGGGGGATGCCGTTGGCGTCGATCAGCATCAGCTCGATGCTGCGGACTTCGGGGTGGCGTTCGAGGAAGTCGCGGGCTTCCTGAGGATGGGCGAAGGGCATGGGGGTTCTCGCGTCGGGTGGCTGGCGCGGCCTCCAGCCACCGGTGGTTGGGTGGGGGCGGATGACAGCGCCATCCGCCCGACCGGTCTACGGACTACTCGCGGGCGCCGGGGATGGCCAGCAGCTCGGTGATGGCCTGGTCCAGGGTGGCGATCAACCGGTCCACGTCCGCCTCGGAGGTGGCAGGGCAGCACAGAGTCATGTTGTGGAACGGCGTGATGAGGATGCCGCGGTTGATCAGGTACAGGTGCAGGGCCATCTGCAGCTCGTCATGGAAGGCGGCCTCGGCCTCGGCACCGGTGCGCGGGGACACCGGGCAGAACTGGAACTCGCTGCGGGCGCCCAGCTCGGTCACCGACCACTTCAGGTCGTGCTGGGCGATGAGCCGGCGGAAGCCGTCGGCCAGGCGCTTGGCCAGGGGCAGCATGTGGTCGTAGGCGGCCTGGGTCATGACCGCTTCGAGGTTGGCGCGCATGCAGTGCATCGCCAGGGCGTTGGCCGAGAGGGTGGTGCCCATGCCGCTGTGGCCGTGGCCATGGCTGTCTTCCTGGGCCTGTCTGCGGGAGGCGGCCATGCGTTCGGCCATCTCCGCGCTGCAGCCGAAGATGCCGCAGGGCACGCCGCCGGCGATCGGCTTGCCGACCACGAAGAAGTCCGGGTCGAGGTTCCACAGGCGGGTGCAGCCGCCGATGTCGGTGGAGATGGTGTGGGTCTCGTCGATGATCAGCAGGCTGCCGTACTTTCGGGTCAGCTCGCGGCATGTCTGCATGAAGCCCGGGTCCGGCAGGACCATGCCGATGTTGGTCATGGCCGGCTCGCAGAGCAGGGCGCAGACGTCGCCCTGGGCCAGGGCGGCTTCCAGGGCCTCGACGTCGTTGAAGGGGATGGCGCGGCTGTACTGGGTCAGGTCGTAGGCCTGGCCCACCAGCCCGGAGCGGTGCACGGTGCGGCCGTCGCGGCTGCGCACCATCACGTCGTCCACGGTGCCGTGGTAGCAGCCGTCGAACACCAGCAGGGTCTTGCGGCCGGTGACGGCGCGGGCCCAGCGCAGCACGTAGCGGTTGGAGTCGGTGGCGGTGGCGGTCACCTGCCAGTAGGGCAGGCCGAAGCGGGCGGCCAGCAGCTCGCCGCAGACCACCGCGTCTTCACCGGGAAGCATGGTGGTCAGGCCGTTGCCGGCCTGTTCGGCGATGGCGCGGGCCACCGGGTCCGGCGAGTGGCCGAACATGGTGCCGGTGTCGCCCAGGCAGAAGTCGATGTATTCGTGGCCGTCCACGTCATAGAAGCGGGCGCCCTTGGCGCGCTCGACGAACAGCGGGCAGGGGGTGGACCAGTCGGCCATCCAGTGCATCGGCACGCCGGCGTACAGCGAGTTGCGGGCGCGCTCGGCGAGGGCGACGGACGTCGGGTTGCGCTCGATGAAGCGGGTACGCTCACGGGCGGCGAAGGTTTCCACGGCGGCTTGGCTGATACCACTGGCGGTCATGCTGAACACCTCGTTCGAATTTCCGCGCATCGTGATTTGTGATCACATTTGTGTCAAGCATTGGCCGGATACGTCATTTGGAGTAGCCTTTCACCTACTTTGTGATCACAGGGAGGCGAAAGAAACCGTCCTCCTGCTGATCGAATCCCGTGCCCGCACAGCCCGTGCGGGCCTCCCCAATCCTTGATATAGACGGTGTCCACGATGCGCGATTGCAGCCTGACCCTCAGCCAACTGCCGGCCCCGCCGGTTTCCGCACGGTGATCCGCCATGGCCGAGAACCTGCAGGAACAGTTGTACCTCCAACTCCGTGAAGGCCTGCTGGCAGGCCAGTTCAAACCCGGCGAGCGCATGAAGATCCGCGACCTCGCCGCGGCCTGGGGCACCAGCCCGATGCCGGTGCGCGCCGCGTTGCAGCGCCTGGTGGCCGAAGGCGCCCTGGAAGGCGAGCCGCAGCGCTCGGTACGGGTGCCGGTGATGACCCGGGAACGCTTCGCCCAGGTGTTCCAGGTGCGTCTGGCGCTGGAAGGGCTGGCAGTGGAAACCGCCGTACCGCGCCTGGGCGCCGATGACCTGGAGGTCCTCGGTGGCTGCGTCGAGCGCATGGAAAAGGCCCTGGAGCGCCGCGACGTGCAGGGCTACCTGGACGACAACAGCCTGTTCCACCTGGCCCTCTACCGCGCCTGCGCCAACCCGACGCTGCTGCGCATGATCGAATCCCTCTGGCTGCAGGTCGGGCCCTTCTTCAACCAGCTGTTCACCGAGGCGGACCTGTCCCTGCGCCTGAACGACTTCCATGAAGACGCCTATGAGGCCGCGCGGGCAGGCGACGCCCGTGGCGCGCGGGCAGCCATCGAGCAGGACATGCAGTTCTTCGGCAACTTCCTGATGAACCTGCTGGCGCTGGAAACCAGCCAGGCCCGCAGCGGCGGCTGATCGCCGCCTGCCGACGGTGGCCGAGGACGGAGGCTCAGTTGGCGAGCCAGACGTCCCGGGCCCAGTGCCAGACGGAGTCCCAGCTCTCGTCGGTCATCTCGCCCTCGGCGCCGGACCACAGCAGCACCTCGCCTTCGGCGTCGACCACGTAGTAGTCGTCGCCGTCCTGGCAGATCGGCACCAGGTCGCGGGGCAGGCCCAGGTCCCAGGCCACGGCGGTGACTTCCGGCAGGTAGGTGTGGGACTGCGGGTCGGTGACGGTCACCGGCTCCAGGCGGCCGTAGACCACGTCGCTGACCTTGAGCAGGAATTCGCGGAGCTCGAAGGGCAGGTTGATCAGCAACTGTTCCTCGATCTCCACCAGCAGCTCCTCGTCGGGCAGCTCCAGCGGGACGGGAACCGGTTCGTTGAGTTCGCGCAGCTGTTCGATGACTTCTTCCACGGCGACAGGCCCTCGTGCATTGGGATGCGCTTTATACAGTAGCCGGCGTGTCGGAAAAACCGTCGCGAGGCGACGTGCTGCGCCGGCATACTGGCCGACCCGATCGACTTCGCGAGGCCCGCACATGACCCTGGATTGGAGCTGCCAGCACCACGATGCCCTGACCAAGGAGGCGCTCTACGCCATCCTCGCCCTGCGCACCCAGGTGTTCGTGGTGGAGCAGCAATGCCCCTACCTGGAGGTGGATGGGCTGGACCTGGTGGGCGACACCCACCACCTGATGGCCCGTGACGGTGAACGCCTGGTGGCCTACCTGCGCCTGCTGGACCCGGTTCGCCAGGGCGGCGAGGTGGTCATCGGCCGGGTGGTGATCGAGGCGAGCGCGCGCGGCGCGGGCCTGGGCCGACCGCTGATGGCCCAGGCGCTGGAAGCCTGCGAACGGCTCTGGCCGGGAATGCCGGTGTACCTGTCGGCCCAGGCGCACCTGCAGGGGTACTACGGGCGCTTCGGCTTCGAGCCGGTGACCGAGGTGTACCTGGAGGACGACATCCCCCATATCGGCATGCGCAAGGCGGCGGGCGCGGGGATGACCGAGACGGTGTGATGCCGTGCAGGGGCGAATTCATTCGCCAAGGACCGCGCAGCGTCCCGGCCCCGCGCCAAAGCCATGGTCAACGCACCCGTAGGATGGCGCTGAGCGCAGCGATGCCCATCGGGCAGAGCGCAACATGTGGTGCCACGGCCTGGCGTGGACGCGATGCGCTTCGTGGCCTCAGCGCATCCTACGGATCGTGTACAGCCCGACCGGGGGTGGGCGGCGGGAGTTGGTGGATGCGAAGAGCGTTATCCCCCCTTCATCCTCAAGGCCCCACAAAAGAAACCCCGGGACAAGCCCGGGGTTTCTTCATGCCAGTGTCGCGATCAGTTCTGGCGGATGCCGGCCACCAGCCAGGGCTGGTTGTCGCCGTTGACGCGCTCCATGCGCCAGCTTTCGCTGAACACTTCGCCCTGGTCGAAGCGGGAGGTCTTGGAGACGCCGCTGAAGGTCAGGGTGGCGACGGTCTTGTCGGCCAGTTCGTCGATGCCGTCCAGTTGCACCTGCAGATTGTCGATGTAGGTGGACTGGAAGCCTTCACCCAGGCTGGCGCGCTCTTCCTTGAGGAAGTTGAGCATCTGCGGGGTGACGAACTCGGCGATCTTGTCCATCTCTGCGGCGTCCCAGTGCTGCTGCAGGGCGAGGAAGTGCTCGCGACCGGCCTCGACGAAGCGGGCTTCGTCGAACCAGCTCGGCGCGTTGAAGGCACGGGCCGGGGCGGCCGGGGCGGCGCCGCCGAAGATCGGTGCCTGCTGCTGCGGCATTTCACGCTGGAAGGGCGCACCACCGGCGGCACCGGCCATGGCCGGCTGACCCATCTGCTGGCGCTTGCGGGCGGCGATGAAGCGGAAGATGACGAAGGCGATCAGGGCGATGATCAGGAAGTCGAAGATCTGCATGCCTTCGAAGCCGTCGCCCATGAACATGGAGGCCAGCAGGCCACCGGCGGCGAGGCCGGCCAGCGGGCCGAGCCAGCGCGAGGCGCCACTGGCGGCAGCCGGACGACCTGCTGCATTCGGGGCGGCGGTCGGCGCATCAGGCTGGGCCTGGCGGGTCTGCTGGGTCTGGTGGGTCGGTGCGGCACCGGAGGTCTTGCCCCCGCCCATCCGCTTGGCGTTGGCGTCCAGGCTGAGCGTCAGGCCGATGCACAGGGCCAGGGCGATACTGAGGAATCGGCTCATCACAGGCTCTCTATAGGGTTGGGAGTCACGCGCGCCATGCTGCCGAGTCACCGGGGTGATGACCAGCGAGAGAATGTATCGGGATTTTTAGCGAGGCGAGGGGGCGGACGCATGCCGGCCCCCGGAGGGGTTCAGAGCGACTCGCTCCAGAGGCTGAACGCGAGGCGGTGCCGCGCGCCCGGCGCCAGGTGCAGGACGTCGTCCATCACCTGGGCGGTCTCGATGCAAAGCATGCGCTGCCAGGCGTCGGGGGCGAACTGGGAGAGGCGGGTGGACTTGTCGATCCAGGGGTTCCACACCACCGCCGAGGACGAGCCCTCGGCCTCCAGCACCACACGGCGGTTCCAGCCGGCATCGTGGATGGCGACACGGCGGGGGACGCCGAGGTAGATGCGGTCGGTCTCGCCGCTGAAGGCCACGTCACCGGCCTGCCGACGGCGGCTCCAGCCGTCCAGGGTCTCGATGTAGTCGCAGCCGTCCAGCCCTTCGACGCGGACCTGGTGGATGTCGCTCACGGCGAAGTAGGTGTGCAGCGCCTGGCTGATGGCCAGGGGCACGTCGCCGAGGTTCTCGGTGTCCAGGGCCAGGTGCAGGCGCTGGGCGTCGAGGCGCAGGGTCAGGCCCAGGCGGGCGGCGTGGGGCCAGCCGGGGAGGGGCTGGCGACGGGTGTCGAGGCTGAAGCGCAGTTGCACCTCGCCATCGAGGGCTTCGACGCCGTCCAGTTCCCAGTCCAGGCCGCGCACCAGGCCGTGGGCGGGGGCGTTGCCGTCACCGGGGTAGCACGCCTGCACGGCATCGGGGTTGCGGCGCAGGTCGCCGAACCAGGGCCAGCACACCGGTACGCCGCCGCGCACCGACTGGCCGCGCTGGTAGCCGGCCTGTTCGCTGAGCCAGATCAGCGGCTGCTCGCCGTGGCGGCGGTAGCTGAGCACCTGGGCGCCCTGCTGGGCGACCAGCAGCTCGGCCTCGGCGGTGAGCACCCGCCAGCAGGCGAGCTGATCCATTTCGATGCGTTCGATCTGCGGGGTCGCGCGGGTCATCGGCGTTCTCTCATGGTGGATGGCCCGAGCTTGGGCACGGGCAGGGCCGGCGAGGTTCCCGCCGACCGGGGCATCAGTTGCGGCGGGGAACCGGGCGGGTGCGACCGCTGCCGTCGATGGCGACGAACACGAACACCGCTTCGGTGACCTTGCGCCACTCGCTGGAGAGCGGGTCGTCGCTCCACACTTCCACCAGCATCTGGATCGAGCTGCGGCCGATCTCCAGGGTCTGGGTATAGAAGGAGAGCTGGGCGCCGACGGCGACCGGGACGAGGAAGGCCATGCGGTCGATGGCCACGGTGGCCACGCGGCCGCCGGCGACCTTGTTGGCCATGGCGGTACCGGCCAGGTCCATCTGGGAGACCAGCCAGCCGCCGTAGATGTCGCCGAATCCGTTGGTTTCGCGCGGGAGCGCGGTGATCTGCAGGGCCAGGTCGCCCTGGGGAGTCAGGTTTTCTTCTTCTTCGATCTCGATCATGCCTGGGGTGCCTCTACCCCTGTGCTGCTCTGATTTGGCTTCGGTAGGCGGGGAAGGGCACGCTGCCCTGCAAAGAATCCCCGGGCGCCCGTCGACCCACTGCCCGTCGTCCGTGCGCAACAGCGCGCAGTATATAGGTCGGCGTGGCGGGCGACGACCGCCCGGTCAGGCTTTGTCGCGGTCATACGTCAGAGATTGTGTGCCCGGTAGACCTTTTTGCTATGTTGCGGACCGGCCCGCCGCCAACGCAGTGGCGGGCACGCTTTGCCTGCCCCCGAACAAGAGACTCTACATGGCCACCGTTTCCGCCTCCGAGGCGCCCGCGCGTCCGCTGACCCGCCGCGACTACAAGACCCTGTCCCTGTCCGCCCTGGGCGGCGCCCTCGAGTTCTACGACTTCATCATCTTCGTGTTCTTCGCCGCCGTGATGGGCAAGCTGTTCTTCCCCGCCGAGATGCCCGAGTGGCTGCGCCAGTTGCAGACCTTCGGCATCTTCGCCGCCGGCTACCTGGCACGGCCCCTGGGGGGCATCGTCATGGCGCACTTCGGCGACCTGCTGGGGCGCAAGCGCATGTTCACCCTGAGCATCTTCCTCATGGCGGTGCCGACTCTGGTGATGGGGCTGCTGCCCACCTATGCGCAGATCGGCATCTGGGCGCCCCTGGCGCTGTTGCTGATGCGGGTGATCCAGGGCGCGGCCATCGGTGGCGAGGTGCCCGGCGCCTGGGTGTTCGTGGCCGAGCACGTCCCGGCGCGGCATGTCGGCTACGCCTGCGGAACGCTCACCTCGGGCCTCACCGCCGGCATCCTGCTGGGCTCGCTGATGGCGACCCTGATCAACACCCTCTACACCCCGGAAGAGGTGCAGGCCTGGGCCTGGCGCATGCCGTTCCTGGTGGGCGGTGTGTTCGGTCTGTTCTCCGTTTATCTGCGCCGCTGGTTGCACGAGACGCCGGTGTTCGCCGAGTTGCAGCAGCGCAAGGCGCTGGCCGAGGAGGTGCCGCTGAAGGCGGTGCTGCGCGAGCACCGGGGCGCCATCGCCATCAGCATGCTGCTGACCTGGGTGCTGTCGGCAGGCATCGTGGTGGTCATCCTCATGACCCCCACCGTGTTGCAGACCGTGTACGGCTTCGAAGCGGCCACCGCGCTCAAGGCCAACAGCCTGGCCATCGTCTGCCTGACGGTCGGCTGCATCGCCTCCGGCGCCCTGGCCGACCGCTTCGGCGCGGGCCGTACCTTCCTGGTGGGCGGGCTGCTGCTGGCGGCCAGTTCCTGGACCTTCTACTCCAGCCTCAAGGCGCACCCGGACTGGCTGTTCCCGCTCTATGCGCTGACCGGGCTGTTCGTCGGCACCATCGGCGCGGTGCCCTATGTGATGGTCAAGGCCTTCCCGCCGGTGGTGCGTTTCTCCGGCCTGTCGTTCTCCTACAACCTCGCCTACGCCATCTTCGGCGGGCTGACGCCGATGGTGGTGTCGCTGCTGATGAAGTGGGACCCGCTGGGGCCGGCCTATTACGTGGCGGCGCTGTGCGGGGTGGCGGTGTTCATCGGGCTGTACCTGATCGGGCAGAAGCGCTGATCGAGCGCATGGCGTCGCGGTGACGGGCGCCATGCCCCTGTAGGGAGCACTTCGTGCTGCCAGGTGGGTTGGGGCATTCCGTAGGGTGGGCTTCAGCCCACGCTGACCACCGCTGGTGGGCTGAAGCGGAACGCCGCCCGGCCCACCCTACATGGCCGCCATGTACGGGTCATCGATGCGGTTCGCTGAGCTCACCGCATCCTACGGACTGGCTCTATCAGCGGTGAAGTTCGGCGGGCTGGCCCGGCCATCAACGGGCGGTGGGGGTCACCCGCCAGACCGTGTTGCCCACGTCGTCGGTCACCAGCAGGGCGCCCTGGGCGTCCAGGCGCACGTCCACGGGGCGGCCCTGGGCGTTGCCGTCGGCGTCGAGGAAGCCGGTGAGCACGTCCACCGGCTGGCCATTGGGCATGCCGTCCTTGAAGGGCACGAAGATCACCTTGTAGCCGCTGTGGGGCTTGCGGTTCCAGGAGCCGTGCTGGGCGACGAACAGGCCGTTCTGGAAGTCCGGCAGGGCGCTGCCGCGGCCGAAGGCGATGCCGAGCGAGGCGGTGTGCGGGCCCAGGGCGTAGTCCGGCACCAGGGCGCTGGCGACCTTTTCCGGGTTGGCCGGTTGCACGCGCTCGTCGACGTGCTGGCCGTAGTAGCTCCAGGGCCAGCCGTAGAAGCCGCCGTCCTTCACCGAGGTGATGTAGTCGGGCACCAGGTCGCTGCCGATCTCGTCGCGTTCGTTCACCGCCGTCCACAGCGCACCGCTGTCCGGCTCCCAGGCCAGGCCGTTGGGGTTGCGCAGGCCGCCGGCGAACAGGCGCTTGGTGCCGCTGGCGCGGTCCACTTCCCATATCGCCGCGCGCCCTTCCTCCATCTCCAGGCCGTTCTCGCCGACGTTGCTGTTGGAGCCGACGGTGACATAGAGCCGGGTGCCGTCGCGGCTGGCGATGACGTTCTTGGTCCAGTGGTGGTTGATGCCCGCCGGCAGGTCGGTGACCTGCTGCGGCGTGGCATCGATGCGGGTCTGGCCGGGCTGGTAGGGCACCTTCACCAAGGCGTCGGCGTTGGCGACATACAGGGTGTCGTCCACCAGGGCCATGCCGAAGGGCGAGTGCAGGTTTTCCAGGAAAGGCGTCTTCAGGTCGGCCACGCCGTCGCCGTCGGTGTCCCGCAGCAGGGTGACGCGGTCGGCGCTGGGGGTGCGGGCGCCGGCCTTCTCCATCACCTTGCCGGCGATCCAGCCCTTGAAGCTGAAGCCGCCGTCGCTGGCCGGGGCGTTGCTTTCCGCCACCAGCACGTCGCCGTTGGGCAGCAGGTACAGCCAGCGCGGGTGGTCCAGGCCCTCGGCGAAGGCTTTCACCTCGGTGCCCTGGGTGGCCTGGGGACGGCCGCCTGCGGGCCAGCCGATGGCGGGGGCGATGTTCACCGTGGGGATCAGGGTCTTGTTCGGCGGGGGCAACTGCGGGGTGGGGCCGGTGCCGTCGGCCACCTGCAGGGCGGCACGCTCGCCGCAGGCGGCGCAGAGGACGGCGAGGCTGAGGGGCAGCAGGTGCAGCGCTTTCATGGGGTTCTCCTTGGGCGGGCCCGGGTGGGCTTCCTGTCGGGCTGAGTGGCGGTCGCCAGGGATTGGACCGGCGTGATGGCTATTCATCCAATTGTCATATTCGGGTCATAGAGTGTTCATATGGCCTTCCGATACTGGTCTACGATTCATCCAACCCTATCCCCTGCTAGGAGCAAGGCATGAAACTGAAGCGTTTGATGGCGGCCCTGACTTTCGTCGCCGCCGGCGTTGCCACCGCCAGCGCGGTTGCCGCCGTCGACCCGTCCATCCCGTCCTACACCAAGACCACCGGTGTGTCGGGCAACCTCTCCAGCGTCGGTTCGGACACCCTGGCCAACCTGATGACCCTGTGGGCTGAAGCGTACAAGCGCGAATACCCCAACGTGAACATCCAGATCCAGGCTGCTGGTTCCTCCACCGCGCCGCCGGCCCTGACCGAAGGCACCTCCAACCTCGGCCCGATGAGCCGCAAGATGAAGGATGTCGAGCTGCAGGCCTTCGAGCAGAAGTACGGCTACAAGCCCACCGCCGTCCCGGTCGCCGTCGACGCCCTGGCCGTCTTCGTCCACAAGGACAACCCCATCAAGGGGCTGACCATGCAGCAGGTCGACGCGATCTTCTCCGCCAACCGCCTGTGCGGTGGCAAGAGCGACATCAAGACCTGGGGTGACCTGGGTGTGACCGGCGACCTGGCCGCCAAGCCGATCCAGCTGTTCGGCCGCAACTCGGTATCCGGCACCTACGGCTACTTCAAGGAAGAAGCCCTGTGCAAAGGCGACTTCAAGGCCAACGTCAACGAGCAGCCAGGCTCCGCCTCCGTGGTGCAGTCCATCAGCCAGTCCCTGAACGGCATCGGCTACTCCGGCATCGGCTACAAGACCTCCAGCGTGAAGACCGTTGCCCTGGCCAAGAAGGAAGGCGGCGAGTTCATTGAAGACAACGAGCAGAACGCCCTCAACGGCAGCTACCCGCTGTCCCGCTTCCTCTACGTCTACGTCAACAAGGCCCCGAACAAGCCCCTGGCTCCCCTGGAGGCCGAGTTCATCAAGCTGGTGCTGTCCCAGCAGGGTCAGCAGGTTGTGGTGAAAGACGGCTACATCCCGCTGCCGGCCAAGGTGGCCGAGAAGACCCTGAAGGATCTGGGCCTGTAATCCAGGGCAGATGAAAGGGCGGCTCCCTCCATCGGCCGCCCTGCAAGGATGCGACGGCGTCGGGTGATCCCCGGCGTGAACGCCCGCCCCTGGCACCATGCCCCGGGCGGGCTTCGTTGTGTCACCACGCTGTCATCTTTCTGTCATACGAAGGCTTTAGGGTTTGCCCCATGAATGACCTGGCCAGTTCCCCCATGACCTCGACGAATCCCCCCGCGCGCATCGACTTCAATACGCCGGCGCTGCAGCGCAAGCGTCGCATCCGCGCGCTGAAAGACAACCTGACCCGCTGGTACGTACTGGTGGGTGGCTTGGCGGTCCTTGCGGCCATCACCCTGATCTTCTTCTACCTTGCCTACGTGGTGCTGCCCCTGTTCAAGGGCGCCGAGCTGACCGCGAAGCAGGTGCAGGCGCCGGCCTGGCTGCAACAGGAGACCGGCAAGCCGCTGCTGCTGACCCTGGAAGAGCAGAACCAGGTGGGCATGCGCGTCTCCGACAAGGGTGAGGCGGTGTTCTTCGCCACGAAGGACGGTGCGGAGCTCAAGCGCGTCGCCCTGCCGCTGCCGGAAGGTGTCAGCGTCGCCTCCATCGGCCAGGACCAGCCCGGCCAGCCGCTGGTGGCCCTCGGCCTGTCCAACGGCCAGGCGCTGCTGTTCAAGTACGGCTACCAGGTGACCTACCCGGACAACAAGCGCGTGATCACCCCGCGCATCGACTTCCCCTTCGGCGACAAGCCCATGGCGCTGAACCCCGAGGGCAAGCCGCTGGAGCACGTAGCCGTCAACCAGAACGACGAATCCCTGATTCTGGCCGGCTCCACCGGCAACCAGCTCTACGTGCAGGAGTTGGTGAGCCAGGAGAACATGCTCACTGGCGAGACCACCTTCGAACAGAACGCCATTGCCCTGCCGCAGATGGTCGAGCCGATCAAGGCCATCTACGTCGACCCGCGCCAGCAGTGGCTGTACGTGATCAACGGGCGTGCCCAGGCTGACGTCTTCAGCCTGCGCGAGCAGGCCCTCAACGGTCGCTACAAACTGTTCGAGGACGGTGACCGGGAAACCACCGCCAGCGCCCTGCTGCTGGGTGGCATCTCCCTCATGGTGGGCGACTCCAAGGGTGGCATCGGCCAGTGGTTCATGGTCCGTGGCGCCGACGGCGAAGCCCGCCTGACCCTCATCCGCAGCTTCCAGTTGGGCAGCGCCCCGGTGGTGCAGATCGCCCCTGAGGAGCGCCGCAAGGGCTTCCTCGGCCTGGACGCCAGCGGCAAGCTCGGCGTCTTCCACAGCACCGCCGAGCGCACGCTGCTGATTGAGTCGGTGACCGATGGCGCTGGCGTGCTGGCTCTGTCGCCCCGCGCCAACCGCGTGGTGGTGGAGACCGAGGGCAAGTTCCTGCCGTTCCGCCTCTCCAACCCGCACCCGGAAGTGTCCTGGAGCGCGCTGTGGAGCAAGGTCTGGTACGAGAGCTACGACGAACCCAAGTACGTCTGGCAGTCCACCGCCGCCAACACCGACTTCGAGCCCAAGCTGAGCCTGGCGCCGCTGACCTTCGGCACCCTCAAGGCCGCCTTCTACGCCATGCTGCTGGCCGCTCCGCTGGCCATCGCCGCCGCCATCTACACCGCCTACTTCATGGCCCCCGGCATGCGCCGCAAGGTCAAGCCGGTGATCGAACTGATGGAAGCGCTGCCGACGGTGATCCTCGGCTTCTTCGCCGGCCTGTTCCTGGCGCCTTACGTCGAAGGTCACCTGCCGGGCATCTTCAGCCTGCTGCTGCTGACCCCCATCGGCATCCTGCTCGCCGGCTTCATCTGGAGCCGCCTGCCGGAGTCGGTGCGCCTGCGCGTGCCGGACGGCTTCGAAGCCGCCATCCTGATCCCCGTCGTCCTGCTGGTGGGCTGGTTCGCCCTGGGCATGAGCCCGCTGCTGGAGACCTGGTTCTTCGGCGGTGACATGCGCCTGTGGATCAGCAATGACTTAGGGATCACCTACGACCAGCGCAACGCCCTGATCGTCGGCCTGGCCATGGGCTTCGCGGTGATCCCGAACATCTTCTCCATCGCCGAAGACGCCATCTTCAGCGTGCCCAAGAGCCTCACCTACGGCTCCCTGGCCCTGGGCGCCACGCCCTGGCAGACGCTGACCCGCGTGGTGATCCTCACCGCCAGCCCGGGCATCTTCTCCGCGCTGATGATCGGCCTCGGCCGCGCCGTCGGCGAGACCATGATCGTGCTGATGGCCACCGGCAACACCCCGGTGATGGAGCTGAACATCTTCGAGGGCATGCGCACCCTGGCGGCCAACGTCGCGGTGGAGATGCCGGAATCCGAAGTCGGTGGTTCGCATTACCGCGTGCTGTTCCTCGCCGCGCTGGTGCTGCTCTCCTTCACCTTCGTGATGAACACCCTGGCCGAGCTGATCCGCCAGCGGCTGCGCAAGAAGTACGCATCCCTGTAAGGCGGCCCACGCCGCGACGGCCCCCTCCCGGCGGGAGGGGGTGTGGACAAACAAGCGCCTCCTGCCCTGGGCGGGAAGCACTGGAAGACTCACGAGTTGGAGACATCCGTGAAAAAGGTTTCCCTCAAGAACTGGTTCGAGAGCGGCGCGCCGGGCGTCTGGATGAGCGGTGGCGCCGTGGCCATCGCCGTCATCATGACCATCGGCCTGCTCTCGGTGATCGCCGTGCGCGGCCTGGCCCACTTCTGGCCGGCCGACCTGATCGAAGCGCAGTACAGCATCCCCGGTCAGGCCCCCAAGGCGGTGATCGGCGAAGCGGTGCAAGTCGAGGAAGTGCCCAGCGCGCGCCTCAAGAGCGCCGGCCTGCCGGTGCAGGACGACAGCCCCGAGTTCATGACCCGCGAGCTGCTCAAGGTGGGCAACCGTGAGGTCTACGGCGCTGACTTCTCCTGGGTGGTCGGCGAGTGGTTGAAGGACCCGCAGAAGCCCGCCGAGCTGATCGCGCTGGAGCGCCGCGAGTGGGGCAACTTCTACGGCCGCCTGGTGAGCGTGAAGGAAGACGGCAAGGTGATCGCCGAAGGCGAGGCTGCCATGTCTGCCCTGCAGGAGCGCCTCAAGCGCGTCGACGACCTCTATGCCCAGCTCTACCGGCTGGAGAAGAAGGAGATCGGCGGCATCAACCACGGCCTCGAGCGCCTGCGCCTGGAAGGCCGCAAGCTGGAGCTCAAGGGCGAGCTGGACGCCGTGGCCCAGGCTGATCTGGCGGCCCGTCGCGCCGAGCTGGATGCCCGCTACAAGACCCTCGAAGTCCAGTTGACCGAGCTGCACCAAGCTTTCAACCGCGACAGCGTGGTGGTGCGTGAGGCCGGCGGCCAGGAGCAGGAGATCACCCTCGGCAAGGTGGTACACGCCTACCAGCCCAATGCCATGGGGCTGTTCGAGAAGCTGGGCTTCTACTTCAAGAAACTCTGGGAATTCCTCGCCGACGACCCGCGTGAGGCCAACACCGAGGGCGGCATCTTCCCGGCCATCTTCGGCACCGTGATGATGACCCTGATCATGGCCGTGATCGTCACCCCCTTCGGCGTGGTGGCGGCCATCTACCTGCGCGAGTACGCCAAGCAGGGCCTGCTGACCCGCATCATCCGCATTGCCGTGAACAACCTGGCCGGCGTCCCGGCCATCGTCTACGGCGTGTTCGGCCTGGGCTTCTTCGTCTACGTGGTGGGCGGCTCGCTGGACCGCATGTTCTTCCCCGAGGCCGCCCCGGCGCCGACCTTCGGCACCCCGGGCCTGCTCTGGGCCTCGCTGACCCTGGCGATTCTCGCCGTGCCGGTGGTGATCGTCGCCACCGAGGAAGGCCTGGCACGCATCCCCCGCGCCGTGCGTGAAGGCTCCCTGGCCCTCGGCGCGACCAAGGCCGAGACCCTGTGGAAGATCGTCCTGCCGATGGCCAGCCCGGCCATGATGACCGGCCTGATCCTCGCCGTGGCCCGCGCCGCCGGCGAAGTGGCGCCGCTGATGCTGGTGGGCGTGGTGAAGCTGGCCCCGAGCCTGCCGGTGGACGGCAACTACCCCTACCTGCACCTGGACCAGAAGATCATGCACCTGGGCTTCCACATCTACGACGTCGGCTTCCAGAGCCCCAACGTCGAGGCCGCCCGCCCGCTGGTGTACGCCACCGCGCTGCTGCTGGTGCTGGTGATCGCCCTGCTGAACTTCTCGGCCGTGGCCATCCGCAACCACCTGCGCGAGAAGTACAAGGCGCTGGAAAACTGATCGAACGCCCGGCGGCCCCAAGGGCCGCCGCGCCTGAATACCTGAGCGCGTAGCCACCGGCTACGAACGGAGCGAGACCATGCAACACGAGACCCACAGCCACGGCGTCAACATCTCCGCCCTGGGCCGCGGCAAGCAGAGCCTGAACCTGGCCGACGAGACCGTCGCGCTGGAAGTGCCCGGCCTGAACCTGTACTACGGCCAGAAGCAGGCCCTGTACGACGTGCAGATGAACATCCCCAAGCAGCGCGTGACCGCCTTCATCGGCCCGTCCGGCTGCGGCAAGTCGACCCTGCTGCGCTGCTTCAACCGCATGAACGACCTGGTGGACGACTGCCGCGTGGAAGGCGAGATCCGCCTGGACGGCAAGAACATCTACCGCAAGGGCGAAGAAGTGGCCGAGCTGCGCCGTCGCGTCGGCATGGTGTTCCAGAAGCCCAACCCCTTCCCCAAGAGCATCTACGAGAACGTCGTCTACGGCCTGCGCATCCAGGGCATCAACAAGAAGCGCGTGCTCGACGAGGCCGTCGAGTGGGCCCTGAAGGGTGCCGCCCTGTGGGACGAGGTGAAGGACCGCCTGCACGAATCCGCCCTTGGCCTCTCCGGCGGTCAGCAGCAGCGCCTGGTCATCGCCCGCACCATCGCGGTCGAACCTGAAGTGCTGCTGCTCGACGAGCCCTGCTCGGCCCTCGACCCGATCTCCACCCTCAAGGTGGAAGAGCTGATCTACGAGCTGAAGAGCAAGTACACCATCGTCATCGTCACCCACAACATGCAGCAGGCCGCGCGCGTCTCCGACTACACGGCGTTCATGTACATGGGCAAGCTGATCGAGTTCGGCGACACCGATACGCTGTTCACCAACCCGTCCAAGAAGCAGACCGAAGACTACATCACCGGCCGCTACGGCTAGTGGCCGGGGCGCCTCCGCCTGTGCGGGCGGCCACGGGTGGACCCGGACAACACGAATGACCTGTAGCTGGCGGCGTGGAGCCTGCAGCTTTCGCGGAGCGAACAATGATCGACAAAGACAGCCTTACCCACCACATCTCCCAGCAGTTCAACGCCGAGCTGGAAGAGGTGCGCAGCCACCTCCTGGCCATGGGCGGCCTGGTGGAGAAACAGGTGAACGACGCCGTCACCGCGCTGATCGACGCCGACTCTGGCCTGGCCCAGCAGGTGCGCGAGATCGACGACCAGATCAACCAGATGGAGCGCAACATCGACGAGGAGTGCGTGCGCATCCTCGCCCGTCGCCAGCCGGCCGCCTCCGACCTGCGCCTGATCATCAGCATCTCCAAGTCGGTGATCGACCTGGAGCGCATCGGCGACGAATCCTCGAAGATCGCCCGCCGCGCCATCCAGCTCTGCGAAGAGGGCGTTTCGCCCCGTGGCTACGTCGAGGTGCGCCATATCGGCGACCAGGTGCGCAAGATGGTCCAGGAGGCGCTGGACGCCTTCGCCCGCTTCGACGCCGACCTGGCCCTGTCGGTGGCCCAGTACGACAAGACCATCGACCGCGAGTACAAGACCGCCCTGCGCGAGCTGGTCACCTACATGATGGAAGACCCCCGCGCCATCAGCCGCGTGCTCAACATCATCTGGGCCCTGCGCTCGCTGGAACGCATCGGTGACCACGCGCGCAACATCGCCGAACTGGTGATCTACCTGGTGCGCGGCACCGACGTGCGCCACATGGGCCTGGCCCGCATGCAGGAAGAAGTGCAGGGCGCGGGCAAGCCCGAGTAAGCTCCGCCTACGGGCCGGTCGCCCTTTTCCCGCTGGACCCGTCGCGCCCCGGCTTGCCCGGGGCGCATTCTATTTGGCACAGCACTATCGCCCGCAGCTATGCTTAGGTCCGGTCTGAGAGGAGTGGTTGATGAGCAAAGTTACTGTGCTGGTGGTGGACGACGCGTCCTTTATTCGTGACCTGGTGAAAAAGGGCCTGCGCGACCATTTCCCGGGTATCCAGATCGAAGAAGCGGTGAATGGCCGCAAGGCCCAGCAGATGCTCAGCCGCTCGTCGGTGGACCTGATTCTCTGCGACTGGGAGATGCCGGAGATGTCCGGCCTCGAGCTGCTCACCTGGTGCCGCGCCGAGGAAAGCCACAAGACCACGCCCTTCGTCATGGTCACCAGCCGTGGCGACAAGGAGAACGTGGTGCAGGCCATCCAGGCCGGCGTCTCCGACTACATCGGCAAGCCCTTCTCCAACGATCAGTTGGTGACCAAGGTCAAGAAGCAACTGGCCCGCGCCGGCCGCCTCGAAGCCCTGGCCGCCTCCGCGCCGCCCAAGATGCTCAGCACCGGCGGCTTCGCCAACGATTCCCTGGCCGCACTGACCGGCGGCAAGGGCGCCGACGTGGTCAAGCCCAAAAGCCCCAGTGCCAAGCCGGCGGTCCAGGCCGCCGCTGGCTTTGCCGCACCGACCAAGAGCGCTGCCGCCAAGGTGCCCGCCGGCCGTGGCCAGGCCCAGTTGCGCCTGCCCTCGGCGGTGCTCTCCTGCGTGATCAAGACCATCAGCCTCAAGGACGCCCACCTGGTGGTGAAGCGGGGCGACCCGCTGCCCCAGGTGCTGGAAAGCGCCGTGCTCGACCTGGAGCAGGGCGAGGGTGGCGAAGTGGCGCGCCTCAACGGCTACCTGCACGCCGTCGCCGCGCTGGAGCCCAAGCCCGACAGCGAGTGGCTGCAGCTCACCTTCCGCTTCGTCGACCGCGACCCGCAGAAGCTCGACTACCTGTCGCGCCTGATCGCCCGCGGCACCGCCCAGAAGCACTTCGTCCCCGGCGCCTGATGCCCGCCGGTCCGCCCGGACCGGCCCCCCAGCCAACCCCGTCACAGCCCGACCGCCGGCGCCTCGCACAGGACCGGCGGCGCTGCTAGGCTTGCCAGCTCATAACACTCATGAAACGTGCAGTCATGCCAGGGCGCGCTCTACTTCTCTGCTGCTTGCTGGTGGCCGCCATGCCCGCCAGCGCACTGACCATCTACAAGTACACCGACGCCAACGGCGTGGTGACCTACACCGACAAGGCCGTCTCCGGCGCCCAGGTGTTCGTCTTCCGCGACCGCATGGTGGAGCGGCTGGACCGCTCGGTGAAGCTGGAGACCCAGAAGCACGACGCCGGCGAGACCCTGCTGGTGCGCAACGACCTGTTCGCCCCGGTGGAAGTGGAGCTGAGCCTGGAGAACGTCAGCAACGCCATCGGCGACCCCGGCCGGCCGATCCGCTGGGTGCTGCCGCCGCGCAGCAAGATCCGCCTGGTCACCCTCAGCCCCGAGAACCCCGGCAAGGCCCTGCGCTACAAGCCGCGCCTGCGCTACGCCCTGGGCGACCCCCGGCAGCAACCCTCGCTGTACCGCTACCCACTGCCCTGGCTCGGCGGCCCTTTCCGCCTGACCCAGGGCGCCAACGGCCAGTACAGCCACTTCACCCCCAAGGGCCGCTATGCCCAGGACGTGGCCATGCCCGAGGGCACGCCCATCGTCGCCGCCCGCGCCGGCATGGTGGTCAAGACCGAGAACCGCCAGAGCGGCCGGGGCGAGAACCCCTCCGGCAACTTCGTGCGCATCCTCCACGACGACGGCACCATGGGCGTCTACCTGCACCTCATGAAGGGCTCGGTGCAGGTCCAGGAAGGTCAGCGCGTGGCGCTGGGCGAGCAGATCGGCCGCTCCGGCAACACCGGCAACAGCACCGGCCCGCACCTGCACTTCGTCATCCAGCGCAACGTCGGCCTGGCCCTGGAGTCCATCCCCTTCGACTTCGCCCAGCCGGTGGACAGCCTGCCCAACTTCGCCGTTGGCGGTGAATGACAGCGCTTGCATCACCCCGGTCGGCGCGCCTAAGATGCGCGCCTTTCCCCCAACCCGACAGCAAAGGAGGTTCATCATGCAAACACTGATCACCCTTTGCAGGTCGCGCCTGGCTTAAACGCCTCTTCCGTCCTCCTTCGCGACGGTTCCGCATCGCCCGGCCCCAGGCCTGCCAAATCCAAGCATTTTCGTTTCAACCCATTTGGATTGGACCATGGGCACTTGCATTCGCAATCTGGCCGACGGCATCACCCTGATCGCCGCGGACGACACCTGGATCGAAGGAAAAGCGATCCAGCAACTTGAAACCACCGCCCGCCTGCCGGGCATGCTACGGGTGGCCGGCATGCCGGACCTGCACCCGGGGCGCGGCTACCCGGTGGGCGCCGCGTTCTTCTCCAGCGGGCGCTTCTACCCCGCCCTGGTGGGCAACGACATCGGCTGCGGCATGGCCTTCTGGCGCACCGACATCCCCGTCGCCAAGCTCCACCTGGACAAGCTGGAGAAGCGCCTGGGCTCCCTCGATGCGCCGCTGGACGACAGTTGGCACGAGGCGATCGCCGCCTTCGGCCTGCCGCCCTGCGGACACGAGCGTTCCCTGGGCACCATCGGCGGCGGCAACCACTTCGCCGAGCTGCAGCAGCTCGACGAGGCCTATGACGACACGGCCCTGGCGGCCTTGGGCATCGACCGCAAGCACCTGCTCCTGCTGGTGCACAGCGGCTCGCGCGGTCTGGGCGAAGCCATCCTGCGCGAGCAGGTGGACCGCTTCAGCCACGCCGGCCTGGAGGCCGGCAGCCCCGAGGCGGCCCACTACCTGGCCCGCCACGACGGCGCCCTGCGCTTCGCCGAAGCCAACCGCCAGCTCATCGCCCGGCGCATCCTCAACCGCCTGCGTGCAGACGGCGAACAACTGCTGGACGTGAACCACAACCTCGTCTCCGCCGCGACCCTCGGCGGCGTCGACGGCTGGCTGCACCGCAAGGGCGCCACCCCCGCCGACCAGGGCGTGATGGTCATCCCCGGTTCCCGGGGTGACTACAGCTACCTGGTGGCCCCGGTGCCCGACGAGCGCAGCCTCAACTCCCTGGCCCACGGCGCCGGGCGCAAGTGGATGCGCAGCGAGTGCAAGGACCGCCTCGCCAAGCGCTACAGCGTCGAGCAACTGGAACGCACCGCCCTCGGCAGCCGGGTGATCTGCGCCGACCGCGCGCTGATCTACGAGGAAGCGCCGGAAGCCTACAAGGCCATCGACTCGGTGGTCGGCGCCCTGCGCGATGCCGGGCTGGTGCAGGTGCTGGCGCGGCTCAAGCCGGTGCTGACCTACAAGACGCGCGGAGGGTGCTGCTGATGATCCTCCTGCAACTCTCGGCGGCCCAGGGGCCGGACGAATGCGCCCTGGCGGTGGCCAAGGCGCTGCAGCGGCTGACGCACGAAGCCGCCCAGCGTCAGGTGCGCGTGCAGGTACTGGAGCGGGAGGAGGGTGTCCGGCGCGGCACCCTCGTCTCCGCCCTCCTGGCCCTGGACGGCGACCAGGCCGACGGCCTCGCCCGGGACTGGGAAGGCACCCTGCAATGGACCTGCCCCAGCCCCTACCGGCCCAACCACGGGCGCAAGAACTGGTTCTTCGGCGGGGC
>NZ_LXJQ01000055.1:0-39666 GCF_001728925.1 Pseudomonas sp. 1D4 | reverse complement strand
CGTGAAATGGCGCAATGCCACCGTGCGAACCACTCACTTCGGTAACGATATCGACGAAAATCGCCTGATCGTCAGCTACACCTTGCCGCTGCTGTAAGCAGCGTCATCGAGCCCCGCTTCCGCCCCTGGCGGAGGCGGGGCTTTTTTGTGCCTGGGATTCGGGGGAGGGCAGGGCGTTGGCCTGCTGGGAGGGCGTTCGCCTGGCGTGCGGTACGGCGCCCCAACCGGTCCACGCAGCCAGGAAAGGCCGTCGTCCGGGGCACGGATTTGGCGAGCAGCGCGCGCTCCTGCGGGGAGGGAAGTGAGCCGATCTATATAGATTTTAAAGTTATAAATAAACTGTCATTTATTCTTTTTAATTTTCAAAAGCCTTGCGCATAGTGAGCTCCACGGAACGCCACCCCACGACAGAGGAGCCACACCATGACCATCCGACTCGGCGACATCGCCCCCGACTTCGAACAGGATTCCAGCGAAGGCCGCATCCGCTTCCATGAGTGGCTCGGCGGCAACTGGGGCATCCTGTTCTCCCACCCGGCGGACTTCACCCCGGTGTGCACCACCGAGCTGGGCCTGACCGCCAAGCTCAAGGACGAATTCGCCGCCCGCGGCGTCAAGGCCATCGCCCTGTCGGTGGACCCGGTGGACTCCCACATCCGCTGGATCGATGACATCAACGAGACCCAGAACACCGTGGTCAACTTCCCGATCATCGCCGACGCCGACCGCAAGGTGTCCGACCTCTACGACCTGATCCACCCCAACGCCAACGACACCCTCACCGTGCGTTCGCTGTTCATCATCGACCCGAACAAGAAGGTGCGGCTGATCATCACCTACCCGGCCAGCACCGGCCGCAACTTCAACGAGATCCTGCGGGTGATCGACTCCCTGCAACTGACCGACAACCACAAGGTCGCCACCCCGGCCAACTGGCAGGACGGTGACGACGTGGTGATCGTCCCCTCGCTCAAGGACGAGGACGAGATCAGGCAGCGCTTCCCCCGTGGCTACAAGGCTGTACGCCCCTACCTGCGCCTGACCCCGCAGCCCAACCGCTGAGCCTGGAGGAGGTCGCCCCTATCCGGCAGCCTCCGCCCGAGCTGATGCTCCACCGCCCTGCGCCACGCGCGCTGGAGCGTCTGACACCTATCACCGGCTCCCTGTGGAGCCATCGAACCGGCCTTACTCTCCCGCCAACGAGGTGAGCAGGCGCACACAAGCACGAGCGAAGTACGAGGAGAGCGCCATGCGCACCATCACTTTGCGTCGGAGCCTGGCTGCGCTGTTCACCGCGGCCCTGGCATTCGGCGCCATCACCCAGGCCCAGGCCGAGACCCTGCGGATCGGCTACCAGAAGTACGGCACCCTGGTGCTGCTCAAGGCCAAGGGCTCCCTGGAGAAGCGCCTGGCTGCCCAGGGCATCGACGTCAAATGGACCGAGTTCCCCGGCGGCCCGCAGCTGCTGGAAGGCCTCAACGTCGGCTCCATCGACTTCGGCGTTACCGGCGAGACCCCGCCGGTGTTCGCCCAGGCCGCCGGCGCCGACCTGCTCTACGTCGCCTACGAACCGCCGGCGCCCACCAGCGAGGCGATCCTGGTGCCGAAGGATTCGGCGATCCAGTCGGTCAAGGAACTGGCCGGCAAGAAGGTGGCTCTGAACAAGGGCTCCAACGTGCACTACCTGCTGGTCCGCGCCCTCGAAGAGGCGGGCCTGAAGTACAGCGACATCCAGCCCGTGTACCTGCCCCCGGCCGATGCCCGCGCCGCCTTCGAGCGTGGCAGGGTCGACGCCTGGGTGATCTGGGACCCCTTCCAGGCCGCCGCCGAGCAGCAACTGCAGGCACGCACCCTGCGCAACGGCAGCCAGCTTGTGGATAACCACCAGTTCTACCTGGCCACCCGTGACTACGCGACCCAGCACCCGCAGGTGATCAGCGCCCTGGTGGAAGAGGTCCGCGCCGTGGGCGAAGACTCCAAGGCCGACCCGGACAAGGTGACCGAGCAGGTCGCACCGCTGCTCGGCCTGCCCAGGGACATCACCGCCATCGCGGTGAAGCGCCAGGGCTACGGCGCCCAGTTCCTCACCCCGGAGGTGGTCGCCGCGCAGCAGAAGATCGCCGACACCTTCACCGACCTGAAGCTGATCCCGAAAAAACTCAGCATCAAGGACGTGATCTGGACGCCGCCCGCCAAGGTCGCCCAGCAACCCTGACCCACGCCTGGCCCCGCGCCCGGACGGCGCGGGGAAGGCCCGGCTACCGCACACGAACCATCATCGCGCGGCTACGCCACGCCGGCGCCCTCACCCTGGAGTTATTGCGATGAGCCTCAACCTCTTCTGGTTCCTGCCGACCCACGGCGACGGCCACTACCTCGGCACATCCGAGGGCGCCCGTGCCGTCGACCACGGCTACCTGCAGCAGATCGCCCAGGCCGCCGACCGCCTCGGTTTCGGCGGCGTGCTGATCCCCACCGGCCGTTCCTGCGAGGACTCCTGGCTGGTCGCCGCCTCGCTGATCCCGGTGACCCAGCGCCTGAAATTCCTCGTCGCCCTGCGCCCGGGGATCATTTCGCCCACCGTTGCCGCACGCCAGGCCGCCACCCTCGACCGCCTCTCCGGCGGCCGGGCCCTGTTCAACCTGGTGACCGGGGGCGACCCGGACGAGCTGGCCGGCGACGGCCTGCACCTGAACCATGAGGCGCGCTACGAGGCTTCCGTCGAATTCACCCGCATCTGGCGCCGCGTGCTGGAGGGCGAGACCGTCGACTACGACGGCAAGCACATCCAGGTGAAGGGCGCCAAGCTGTTCTACCCGCCGCTGCAGCAACCGCGCCCGCCGCTGTACTTCGGCGGTTCCTCCGAGGCCGCCCAGGACCTGGCCGCCGAACAGGTGGAGCTGTACCTGACCTGGGGCGAGCCACCGGCCGCCGTGAAGGAGAAGATCGAGCAGGTGCGCGCGAAGGCCGCCAAGCTCGGCCGCAGCGTGCGCTTCGGCATCCGCCTGCACGTGATCGTGCGCGAAACCAATGAAGAAGCCTGGGCCGCAGCCGACCGCCTGATCGCCCACCTCGACGACGCCACCATCGCCAAGGCCCAGGCGGCCTTCGCCCGCTTCGACTCGGTCGGCCAGCAGCGCATGGCCGCCCTGCACAACGGCAAGCGCGACCAGTTGGAAGTCAGCCCCAACCTCTGGGCCGGCGTCGGCCTGGTGCGCGGCGGTGCCGGTACCGCACTGGTGGGCGATGGTCCCACCGTGGCCGCGCGGGTCAGGGAATACGCGGACCTCGGCATCGACACCTTCATCTTCTCCGGCTACCCGCACCTGGAAGAGTCCTACCGCGTGGCGGAACTGCTGTTCCCCCACCTGGACGTGGCGCGCCCGCAGGCGAGCGATGGCCTGGCCTTCGTCAGCCCCTTCGGCGAGATGGTGGCCAACGAGGCGCTGCCCGAGCGTCGCCTCAAGGTCTCGCAGAGCTGAGGACGCCCCGATGAACCTGCAATCAATCCTCCAGCGCCTGGCGCCCTGGGCACTGCCCTTCGTGCTGCTGGCCACCTGGCAGATCGCCGTCGAGACCGGCCTGCTCTCCACCCGCATCCTCCCGGCGCCCAGCGCCGTGGTCACCGCTGGCTGGCAACTGGTGGCCAGCGGCGAGATCTGGACCCACCTGGCCATCAGCGGCTGGCGCGCCAGCATCGGCTTCGCCATCGGTGGCGGCCTCGGCCTGCTGCTGGGCTTCATCACCGGCCTGTCGAAATGGGGCGAGCGCCTGCTCGACAGCTCGGTGCAGATGATCCGCAACGTGCCGCACCTGGCGCTGATCCCGCTGGTGATCCTGTGGTTCGGCATCGACGAGTCGGCGAAGATCTTCCTCGTCGCCCTCGGCACCCTGTTCCCCATCTACCTCAACACCTACCACGGCATCCGCAACGTCGACCCGGCGCTGGTGGAGATGGCGCGCAGCTACGGCCTTTCCGGTTTCGGCCTGTTCCGCCAGGTGATCCTGCCCGGCGCGCTGCCCTCGATCCTGGTGGGGGTGCGCTTCGCCCTCGGCTTCATGTGGCTGACGCTGATCGTCGCCGAGACCATCTCGGCCAGTTCCGGCATCGGCTACCTGGCGATGAACGCCCGGGAGTTCCTGCAGACCGATGTGGTGGTGCTGGCGATCCTGCTCTATGCCGTCCTCGGCAAGCTGGCCGACCTCGCCGCCCGTGGCCTGGAGCGCGCCTGGCTGCGCTGGCACCCGGTCTACCAGCCCAAGGGAGGTGCGGCATGAATGCGTTGTCCACGCCGCAGCACCTCAAGCGCGGCATTCCCCTGGTGGTGCAGGGCATCGGCAAATCCTTCGGTGAGCGGGAGGTGCTCAAGGGCATCGACCTGCGCATCCCCGCCGGCCAGTTCGTCGCCGTGGTCGGCCGCAGCGGCTGCGGCAAGAGCACCCTGCTGCGCCTGCTGGCCGGACTCGACCAGCCCAGCCGGGGCGAGCTGCTGGCCGGCTCGGCCCCTCTGGCCGAGGCCCGCGAGGATACCCGGCTGATGTTCCAGGACGCGCGCCTGCTGCCCTGGAAACGGGTGATCGACAACGTCGGCCTGGGCCTTTCCAGCGACTGGCGGCCCAAGGCCCTGGACGCCCTGGAAGCGGTGGGCCTGGCCGACCGCGCCCGGGAATGGCCGGCAGCGCTGTCCGGCGGCCAGAAGCAGCGCGTGGCCTTGGCCCGTGCGCTGATCCACCAGCCGCGCCTGCTGCTGCTGGACGAACCGCTGGGCGCGCTGGACGCGCTGACCCGCATCGAGATGCAGCAACTGGTCGAGCGGCTCTGGCAGCAGCACGGCTTCACCGTGCTGCTGGTGACCCACGACGTGAACGAGGCGGTGGCCATCGCCGACCGGGTGATCCTGATCGAGGACGGTGCCATCGGCCTCGACCTCACGGTCGACCTGCCCCGGCCGCGCACCCGTGGCTCGGCCCTGCTGGCGGCGCTGGAGGCCCAGGTCCTCGAGCGCGTGCTGTCGCAGCCGGCCCCGCCGCCGGAACCCGAACCTGTTTCACCCCTGCCCACGCAGTTGCGCTGGGCGCTCTGATCTTCATCCCACGACCCCGAACCAAGGAAAAACGCCATGACCATCAAAGCCATCAACGTGCGCAACCAGTTCAAGGGCACCATCAAGGAAATCATCGAAGGCCCGGTGCTGTCGGAGATCGACGTGCAGACCGCCGCCGGCATCGTCACCTCGGTGATCACCACCCGCTCCGTGCGCGAGCTGGAGCTGGGCATCGGCTCCGAGGTGATCGCCTTCGTGAAGTCCACCGAGGTGTCCATCGCCAAGCTGTGAGGCAGCGGGGCGTGATCGTGGGGGGAGGCGGAGATCGCTGCGCGGTCCTTCGCGGATGAATCCGCTCCCACGTGAACGTGCCTTGTACCGACATGAAGAGCCCCCGCGTTTGCGGGGGCTCGTTCGTTGGGGACCGCTGCGCGGTCCTTGGGCGAATGAATTCGCCCCTACAAACCGATCCGCGTGGGAACGCATTCGTGACGACGCACGGTGCGCCCCCGGGGTGTAGGGGGCTGCCCGACGAAACCGCTCCCACAGGAAAGTGTCTTGTGCCGGAATGAAAAAGCCCCGCATTCGCGGGGCTTCGTGCTTCCAGACAGGGCTCAGCGCTTCTGCGGTGCCGGCTGCTGCTGGGTGATGCAGTGGATGTTGCCGCCGCCGAGGAGGATCTCGCGGCCGGGCACCATCACCACCTCGTGCTGCGGGAACAGGCGCTTGAGGATCGCCTCGGCTTCGGCGTCCTTCGGGTCGTCGAACTTCGGTGCGACGATGCCGCCGTTGACGATCAGGAAGTTGACGTAGGAACCCGCCAGGCGGATCGATGGGTCGCGTTCCTGGGTGCCTTCCACCAGGTCGACGCCGGCGCATTCTTCCTCGGTGGCGTGGATCGGGCCGGGGATCGGCATCTTGTGCACCACCAACTGGCGGCCCTTGGCGTCGCGGGCCTGCTCCAGCACCTTCATCGCGGCCTGGCAGCGCGGGTAGTTGGGGTTGGCCGGGTCGTCGGTCCAGGCCAGCAGCACTTCGCCCGGGCGCACGTAGCAGCAGAAGTTATCCACATGGCCGTCGGTCTCGTCGTTGTAGAGGCCATCCGGCAGCCAGATGATGGTGTCCACAGCCAGGTGGTCGCGCAGCACCGCTTCGATCTCCTCGCGGTTCAGGTGCGGGTTGCGGTTGCGGTTGAGCAGGCATTCCTCGGTGGTGATCAGGGTGCCTTCGCCATCCACATGGATGGAGCCGCCTTCGAGCACGAAGCCTTCGGTGCGGTAGCGGGCGCAGCCTTCGATCTCGAGGATCTTGCGGGCCACCTGGTCGTCACGCTGCCAGGGGAAATAGAGGCCGCCGTCGAAGCCGCCCCAGGCGTTGAACGCCCAGTCCACGCCGCGCACTTCGCCCTGGTCGTCGATGACGAAGGTGGGGCCGGTGTCACGCACCCAGGCGTCGTCGGTGGTGATCTCCACCAGGCGGATGTTGGCGTCGTCCAGGCGCGCGCGGGCGTTCTCGTACTGGGCGGCGGAGGCGCACACGGTCACCGGCTCGAAGCGGGCGATGGCCTTGGCCACGGCGGTGAAGGCGGCCTGGGCAGGCTTGCCGCCGAGGCGCCAGTTGTCCGGGCGCTCGGGCCAGACCATCCAGGTGCGGGTGTGGGGCGCCCACTCGGCGGGCATGTGGAAGCCATCGGCGCGGGGCGTGCGGATCGGGGTGCTCATGGGGCGGTCCTTGGTGGAGGGCGCAGGCCGTTGATGAGGCCGGCCTGCGGCGCCGGGTCGGTCATTCGGAGAGGGTTTCGCCGTCGAGGGTCGCGATCGGCCAGTACAGGTTAGGACGGCGGTCGCGGAACACGCCCCAGGCGGTGCGTACCTTCTCCAGTTCGTCGAGGTCGAAGCGGTGGACAAGGATACCTTCTTCGACCTCGTCGAGTTCAGCCACCTTCCGGCCGAACTGATCGGCGATGAAGGAGGAGCCGTAGAAGGTGATGGCGTAGCCGTCCTGCTCCTCGCGGCCGATGCGGTTGGAGGCGATCAGCGGCATGACGTTGGCGCCGGCATGGCCCTGTTGCACGCGCTGCCAGTGGTCGCGGGAGGTGATGGTGGCGTCGTGGGGTTCGCTGCCGATGGCGGTGGGGTAGAACAGCAGTTCGGCGCCCATCAGCGCCATGCTGCGGGCGCACTCGGGGAACCACTGGTCCCAGCAGATGCCGACGCCGATGCGGGCGTAGGCGGTGTCCCAGACCTTGAAGCCGGTGTCACCGGGGTTGAAGTAGTACTTCTCGTGGTAACCGGGGCCGTCCGGGATGTGGCTCTTGCGGTAGACGCCGAGGTTGCTGCCGTCGGCGTCGAGGATGGCGATGCTGTTGAAGCGGGCACGACCGGCGCGTTCGAAGAAGCTGATGGGCAGCACCACCTTGAGCTCGGCAGCGAGCCGGCTGAAGTGGGCGATGGCGGCGTTCTCCTCCACCGGGGTGGCCAACTGGGTGTAGTCGGCGTTGGGCTTCTGGCAGAAGTAGGGCGTCTCGAACAGTTCCTGGATCAGGATGATCTGCGCGCCCTGGGCGGCAGCCTGGCGCACCAGCTTCTCGGCGTTGGCGATATTCGCGGCACGATCCCAGGAGCAGGCCATCTGGGTGGCGGCGACGGTAACGATGCGGGACATGGAACACCTCGTCGAACGGTTGCGGGCCGGTGCCGGATATTCATCGGCATTCCGGGGGATTCCGTGCGATCGGTCGCGGTCCAGTCGCGCGGATGGCATCGTTATATTCGATAAAAATCCGTTTTTAAAGGGATTTTTAGCGCTCATTCAGCACGACTAGGCTTTTAGCTCGATAACTATCGGCTTTTCAGGCGTCCTGGATGACGTCGCGCTTGGGCAGGCAGTGCGGCAGGTAGAGCCCCAGGTAGGCGTCGAACACGCGCATGCCTTCCTCGGCCAAGCGCGGGGTGATGTGGCCATGCTGCTGCACGGAGCGCGCATAGACGCGGTCGCCCAGCTCCATGGCCAGGGAGAAGACGTTCAGGTCCTCGGGCAGGGCGGGCAGCGGGAAGTGGCGTTCGAACACGGCGTGCATCAGGTGGCCCAGCTCGATGTCCAGTTGGCGGTCGGCCTGGGTCACTTCGGTGAGCCCGTGCTGGGCGAGGATCAGTTGGCGGGCGGCGGCGTCGGCGTCGTAGATCGCCAGCATGCGCTCCTCGACGATCCGCGACAGGTCGCGCCAGTTGCGCAGCGCGGCGTGGTCCACCGGTTGCTGCAGGCTGGCGCGGAAGGCGGCGTGGACGTCGGCGGTCAGCGCTTCGAGGATCGCCGGGACGCTGGAGAAGAAGTGGTAGACGGAGGAGGGCGGCATCTCCGCCCGCTCGGCGACGCTGTAGATCGACAGGTTGGCCACGCCCTGTTCGGCGAGCAGGCCCCGGGCGGCGTCGAGGATGGCGGCGATGCGCAACTGGCTGCTGGCACGGGGCTTGCGGGCGGTGGCAGGGCGGGACATCGGCGGCTCCTCGGCGGTGAGGCGCTATTGGACGCCAGCCGCCGGGGCCGGGGCAAGGGGGGCTCAGTCCGTTGGGACGGGCTCGACCTTGAGCAGCACGCCGTCCTGACCGACCACCCGGACCTGGCTGCCGGCCGGCAAGTCCGGGCCGACCACCAGCCACACCGAGTCGCCGGCGCGGATCTTGCCGCGCCCACCTTCGATGGCCTGGGACAGGGTGAACTGTCGGCCCAGAAGCTCCTGGCCGCGATGGTTGAGGCCGGGCTGATCGGAGGTGCGGATCGCCACCCGCTGGCGCCGCCACCAGTAGGCAGCGGTGGCCACGGCAAGCAGCCCGAAGGCCACGAATTGCGCCTGCCAGGGCAGGTCCGGCACGAAGAACACCAGGGCACCCACCCCGGCGGCGGCCAGGCCGATCCACAGCAGGTAGCCGCCGGCGCCGAAGACTTCGAGGATCAGCAGCAGGGTGCCGAGGGCCAGCCAGTCCCAGAAGGCGAGGTTCTGCAGGTACGCCAGCATGTTCAGCCCTTCTTGTCGCCGAAGGTGGCCTTGACGATCTCGCCGATGCCGCCGACCGAGCCGATCACCTGGCTGGCTTCCAGCGGCATGAGGATCACCTTGCTGTTGTTGGCGCTGGCCAGGCTGCCGAGGGCTTCGACGTACTTCTGGGCGACGAAGTAGTTCACCGCCTGGACGTTGCCGGTGGCGATGGCATCGGACACCACGCGGGTGGCCTCGGCTTCGGCGGCGGCGGCCCGTTCGCGGGCTTCGGCTTCGAGGAAGGCGGCGGCGCGCTGGCCTTCGGCGCGGAGGATCTCGGCCTGCTTCTGGCCTTCGGCGGTGAGGATGGCGGCGGAGCGGGAGCCTTCGGCCTCGAGGATCTGCGCGCGCTTCAGGCGCTCGGCCTTCATCTGGCTGGCCATGGCTTCCACCAGGTCGTTGGGCGGGCTGATGTCCTTGATCTCGATGCGGGTGACCTTCACGCCCCAGGGCGCGGTGGCCTCATCCACGGTGTGCAGCAGGCGTTCGTTGATGGCGTCGCGCTGGCTGAGCATGGCGTCCAGTTCCATGGAGCCGAGCACAGTGCGGATGTTGGTCATCACCAGGTTGCGGATGGCGTGTTCGAGGTTGTTCACCTCGTAGGCGGCCTGGGCGGTGTTGACCACCTGGAAGAAGCACACGGCGTCGATCTGCACCATGGCGTTGTCAGCGCTGATGGCCTCCTGCGGGGGGATGTCCAGCACGCTTTCCATGACGTTGAGCTTGCGCCCGATGCGGTCCACCACCGGGACGATGATGTTCAGGCCGGGCTTTAGGGTGGTGGTGTAGCGGCCGAAGCGCTCGACGGTCCACTCGAAGCCCTGGGGCACGATCTTGAACCCCATGAAGACGATGGCCACCGCGAGGGCGACGAAGAGGATGACGACGGTACTGATGCCCATGCTGTTCTCCTTGGCTGTGTGTCGGGCGGGGCATTGCGCCCCGTGGTCCAGGTCGGGTGGCCCGGCACGTTGCACAGCTCAGTGTGGCCTGCAAATGCCCGGGGCGCTGCCGAGTCCTGCGTTTATTTCTGCTCGCTCTGGGGGGTGACGCGCAGCACTTCCTCTACCGTGGTCTGGCCGGCGGCGATCTTCTGCGCGCCGGACAGGCGCAGGCTGCGCATGCCGTCCTTGAAGGCCTGGCGGCGCAGGGCGACGAGGTCGGTGTCGGCGGTGATCAGGCTCTTCACGCCGTCGCTCAGCAGCATGATCTCGTAGACCCCGGCGCGGCCGCGGTAGCCGGTGTCGCGGCATTCCAGGCAGCCCACGGCGCGGTGCGCGCCGGTGGGCAGCGGGGCGCTCCAGGGGCGGGTGAGGTTCTGCCAGTCCTCTTCCTCAAGCTCCATGGGCGCCTTGCAGTGCGGGCACAGGGTACGCACCAGGCGCTGGGCCATGACCCCGAGCAGGGTGGCGCGCAGGAGGTAGTAGGGCACGCCCAGTTCCAGCAGGCGGGTGATGGCGCTGGGGGCGTCGTTGGTGTGCAGGGTGGAGAGCACCAGGTGGCCGGTGAGGGCGGCCTGGATGGCCATCTCGGCGGTCTCCAGGTCACGGATCTCGCCGACCATGATGATGTCCGGGTCCTGGCGCATCAGCGCGCGCACGCCGCTGGCGAAGCTGAGGTCGATGTTGTGTTGCACCTGCATCTGGTTGAAGGCGCCTTCGATCATCTCGATGGGGTCTTCGATGGTGCAGACGTTCACCTCGCTGGTGGCCAGCTGCTTGAGGGTGGTGTAGAGCGTGGTGGTCTTGCCCGAGCCGGTGGGGCCGGTGACCAGGATGATGCCGTTGGGCTGGTGGGTCATGCTCTGCCAGCGCTTGAGGTCGTCCTGGGAGAAGCCCAGTTGGTCGAAGCTCTTGAGCAGCACTTCGGGGTCGAAGATCCGCATCACCATCTTCTCGCCGAAGGCGGTGGGCAGGGTCGACAGGCGCAGCTCCACCTCGCCGCCGTCCGGGGTCTTGGTCTTGACCCGGCCGTCCTGGGGTTTGCGCTTCTCGGCCACGTTCATCCGCCCGAGGCTCTTCAGGCGGCTGACGATGGCCATCGTGACCTGGGGCGGGAACTGGTAGACGTTGTGCAGCACGCCGTCGATGCGGAAGCGCACCGTGCCCTGCTCGCGGCGTGGTTCGATGTGGATGTCGCTGGCGCGCTGCTGGTAGGCGTACTGGAACAGCCAGTCGACGATGTTGACGATGTGGGCGTCGTTGGCGTCCGGCTCCTGGTCGCTGGCGCCGAGCTTGAGCAACTGTTCGAAGTTGCCCACGCCGCTGATCTTCTGGTCCACGGCGGTGGCGCCGCTGACCGACTTGGCCAGGCGGTAGAACTCGGTGGTGAAGCGCTGCAGGTCGGCGGGGTTGGCCACCACGCGCCTGATGGGGCGCTTGAGCACGTGGGTGAGGTTGCTCTCCCAGCTGTGCACGAAGGGCTGGGCGCTGGCGATGGTGACGCTCTCGCTGTCCACCGCCACGGCGAGG
Source organism: Pseudomonas sp. 1D4 (assembly GCF_001728925.1). NCBI lineage: Bacteria > Pseudomonadati > Pseudomonadota > Gammaproteobacteria > Pseudomonadales > Pseudomonadaceae > Pseudomonas > Pseudomonas sp. 1D4. The sequence goes on along the minus strand of NZ_LXJQ01000055.1, from coordinate 28,114 downwards.
ATCTTGTGGCGCTGGGCGAAGGCGTAGGACATCAGCGGGGTGACGGCGGCGACGTCGATCTTCAGCGGGTCGATGCGCAGGTACGGCTGGCCGCAATAGTCGGCCATCCACTGGGTGAGGGTCTCCAGCTCCAGCTTGCGGCCGGGGCGCTTGAGGTCGTCCACCTGCTGGCTGGCGAGGAACTCCAGCGGGTGCTGCTGGTTGTTCACCGCGCTGCGGCGGATGGCCATGCATTGCTCGGCGGTGTCCTGGGCGATCCGGCCCTGATTCACCAGCTCCCGGAGCAGGTCATTGAGATCCAGCCAGCGATCCTGGGCGGCCGATGCGAAAGCCGACATGCGTTCTCCTTGGTCGTACAGTCCCGACGGGAAAGCGTAGTCAATGCGCCTTCCCTGCAGGGTGCCAAGGATGCCCGAAACCACCCTCCCAGGGCCAAGCTGTTTGCGTGACCCGGTCGGCAGCCTGACCGATCAGCCCGTGACCTGCAGCTCCACACCGAGGATGCCGACCTGGCCACGCAGGCGCCGGGCGATGACCTCGGCGCGGTGCAGCGGCAGGTCGGTGAGGACCACCTCGATGCGCAGGTCGTCGTCCAGGTGGCGGGCCTCCACCCGCAGCGGCAGCACCTGCAATTGGGCGAAATGGCCGAGCAGGCGCAGCAGCAGGTCCGCTTCGGCAGCGGCGTGCACGGCGAAGCGCAGTGGGCGGGTGGCCTCGTCGGGCTTCCAGGGGTCGACGCGCGTCCCTTCGGCGGACGGGGTGACGGGCAGCGGCTGGCAGGCGGCGGATTCGCGTTCGAACATAGCGGGGGCTCCGGTTGGGATGGGCACAGTTTCCCAGCCGAAGCGGCAAAATATCTGCCTATCTCGCGGGCTTATCCGGTTTTTTGCACATAGAATTTCCTCGTATCGCCTGATGAGGGGAAAAACATGCCTTTGGAACTGGACGCCTACGACCGCCGCATCCTCGACCTGTTGCAGGAAGACGCCGGGCTTTCCACCGCCGAGATCGCCGAGCGCGTGGGGTTGTCCCAGTCGCCGTGCTGGCGACGCATCCAGCGGCTCAAGGAGGAGGGGGTGATCCGCCGCCAGGTCACCCTGCTGGACCGGCGCAAGATCGGCCTCAACGCGCAGATCTTCGCCCAGGTGAAGCTCAACGCCCACGGCCGCTCCAACCTCACCGAGTTCGCCGAGGCCATGCGCGGCTTCCCGGAGGTGCTGGAGTGCCATGTGCTGATGGGGGCGGTGGATTTCATGCTGCGCATCGTCACCCGGGACATCGAGGCCTATGAGCGCTTCTTCTTCGAGAAGCTGTCCATGGTGCCGGGCATCCAGGAGGTGAACTCCATCGTCGCCCTGTCGGAGATCAAGTCCACCACCTGCTTGCCGGTGGAGGGGTAGGGGGGAGGCACGGCTTGTGGAAGGTACCCGTTGGAGCGAATTCATTCGCGATGGCAGCCGGCAGGCTGCTGCTCGTTGTTGGATCGCACCTGGGGCCGCTGCGCGGCCCTTTCGCGAATGAATTCGCTCCTACCGGGCAGGTCCGCGTTGCTCGGCGGGACTGCTGCGCAGTCCTTGGGCGAATGAATTCGCCCCTACGGGAGCTACCCATGTGCCGGCGTGCGTAGGGTGGACCACGCTTCATCGGTCCACCATGTGGGCTCACGGCGAACGCCATTGGTGGATGGAAAAAGCGCCATCCACCCGACGCCCCGACTGGCGACACGCCGCTCCTATCGGGAGGCCCACGGTGCACGGGGCGGGCTATTCCCGGGCTGAAGCCCGGGCTACTGGTGTGGCGAGCGGGCCAGCAGTTCTGCCAGGCCCTCGGGATACAGCGGCAGTTCGGGGCCGAACTCGTCCAGGCTGCGCCAGGTGGCGGTGAAGGTTGCGCCGTCGCTTTCCACCACGGACAGGTGAGTGGCGCTGTAGAGCGTCGGATCGACGAACTCGCCGTCGTAGATCATCACCAGTTCGTGCCCCGGCTTGCCGTTGTAGATGAAGAGGTTTTCCAGCGTGCCGAGCAGGCGCAATGCCTTGACCTCGGCGCCGAGTTCTTCGTGGATTTCCCGGGCCACGGCCTGCGCCGAGGTTTCTCCGAATTCGATGCCGCCGCCCAGTGGCCGGCAGAAGGTCTGCTGCTTCAGCGGGTCGTGGGCTTGGTTGACGAGAATGCGGTTGCCCTGGCGGAGCAGGCAGAGGGCGACGGCGCATATTTGTTTCGACATGACGGGTGCGTTCCTTGTACCGGGGTGGGCCTTGAGGCCCGAGGGGAGGCCACAAGCGAGAAGGGCCGGCAGAGGCCGGCCCTTCTCGTTGTGCGGCGGATCAGGCGTTGAGGCCGGTGGCCTCGTCAGCGCCGATGTGCACGTTCATGCACTGCACGGCGGCGCCGGCGGCGCCCTTGCCGAGGTTGTCCAGGCGGGCGACCAGGTTCAGGCGGTCGGCGGAGCCGAAGACGAAGAGGTCGACGCGGTTGGTGTCGTTGCAGCCCTGGACGTCGAAGAAGCCGCCGTCGAGGTTGCCTTCGTCACCGGCCGGCATCACCCGCACGAACTGCTCGCCGGCGTAGTGCTGGCGGTAGATCTCGGCGATCTCGGCGGCGCTGGCCTTGCGCGCCAGGCGCTCGGTGCAGAGCGGCACGGTCACGGCCAGGCCCTTGAGGAAGGGGCCGACGATGGGGTTGAACACCGGTGCCTGGGCCAGGCGGGCCTGGACGCGCATTTCCGGCAGGTGCTTGTGCTCCAGGCCCAGGGCGTAGGGGCGCGGGCTCATCAGCCTGGCGTCATTGCCGGCTTCGTACTCGGCGATCATGCCCTTGCCGCCGCCGCTGTAGCCGGTGAGGGAGAAGGCGGAGAGCGGGTAGTCGGCGGGCAGCAGGCCGGCGTCGATCAGTGGGCGCACGGCGAGGATGAAGGCGCTGGCGTGGCAGCCGGGCACGGCGATGCGCTTGCTGGTGCGGATCTTCTCGCGCTGGCCGGCGGCCAGTTCCGGCAGGCCGTAGGCCCAGCTTTCGTCGGTGCGGAAGGCAGTGCTGGCGTCGATGATGCAGGTGTTCGGGTTGGTCACCAGGGACACCGCCTCGCGGGAGGCGACGTCGGGCAGGCAGAGGAAGGCGACGTCGGCGGCGTTGAGGAAGCGCGCGCGCTCGGCCGGGTCCTTGCGCTTGTCATCGGCGATGCGCAGCAGCTCCACGTCGGAACGGCCGGACAGGTAGTCGAGCAACCGGAGGCCGGTGGTGCCTTCCTGACCATCTACGAACACTTTGAAAACCATGGCGGACTCACTCGGTAAAGACGAAGGAACCCCAGCCGGGGCTGATGGGGCGTGCATTGTAACCAGGCCCGCAGGTCACGGCGATGGGCGTTCCTCGGCGGCCTTGCGGGCGGCGCCCGGGGGCGTCAGGCCCATGGAGACGTAGACACTGGTGAGGGCGTCGACGCCCATGTCGGCGGGGCGCACCCAGTCCACCGGGACGTAGAGCAGCCCGCCGCCCACCGGGATCGGCGCGGTGGGCACGAGGATGGCGCAGTAGGCGCGGCCTTCCAGCTCGATGGGCTCGGAGCTGGGCTGCAGCGCCAGCACGGCGGCGCCGTCGCCGCCGAAGAAGCACCACACCGGCTGCATGGTGGTGATGTCGGCGTTCTTGTCCTTGTCGAGCATGCCGACGAAGCGGTCGGCGACGTTGTAGACGTTGCCGATCAGCGGGGTGCGGCGCAGGGTCTGGTCGAACAGCCAGGCCAGCGGCCGGCGCAGGCCCAACTGCACGGCGAGGCCCAGGGGGTAGAGGCTGCCCAGCAGCACCAGGGTGCCGACGAACCAGGCCAGGACCGGGTTGCTGGCGAACGGCTGGCCGAGGGCGGCGAGCAGTTGGCCGATGAGGGTGGAGGGGCCCACCAGGCGGTTCAGCAGGCTGACGATCCAGGCCAGCAGCGCCAGGGTCAGGACCAGCGGCAGCAATGCCAGCAGGCCGGTGAGCCAGGTGGTGATCAGGGAGCGGAGGCTGTGCTTGAACATGCAGGGGCTCCAGGCCCGCCACCCGGGGTGGCGGGCCGGCGGGTCACTTCAGCAGGTGTTTCCAGCCCTTCAGGGTCAGCAGGTGCTGGGCCTGGGCGCTGCGGGCTTCACGGCTGGCGTCGTCCAGGGGCTGGGCAGCCAGCTCGGCGAGCTTGCTCAGTTCGCCGAAGCAGCGGTCCACCTCGGGCACTTCCACCAGCACGCCCCGGGCCAGGCGCAGCCAGACCAGCAGGCGCTCGATGCGAGGCAGCTGCTCGGCCAGGTCTTCCGGCTGGCGGCGGTAGCGGTCCAGTTGCAGGGCGACGGCTTCCTCGGCCAAGAGGCGCGGCAGCCAGCGGCCGATGGCCGCCTGGCCCTGGCGCTCGCCGCGGGCGTTGCGGCCCTGGGTCCAACTGCGGCCCAGCAGCCAGCGCGAGGCTTTCAGGGAGAACAGGCCCCAGCGGGTACCGGCCAGTTCCTCGGCGAAGCGCGCCGGGGCGGTCTGGCGCACGCTTTCGTCGTCCTGGCCGGCGTTGACCACCGGGCGCCAGTCGCCGATCAGTGCATCCAGGGCCTGGCGCAGCTCGTGGCTGGTGGGGCGCGGTGCGGCCTGGCTGAGGCTGCCCAGCAGGGCGCGCAGGTCGACCAGTTGCTGCAGCCAGTCGGCCAGCAGCTTCCAGTGACCGTTGAAGCGGTACTGCTCGGCCAGGCGCTGGCTGTTGCCCAGCAGGGGCCAGCCGAGGGCGGGGATGGTGTCGTCCAGCGGCTGTTCGAAGGTGAGTTCGGGGGCGGGCAGGCTGACGTTGTAGCTCTGGGCGTCATACAGGCGGTAGCCACGCTCGGCCTTGCTGATGTCGCAGGGCATCAGCGGCAGGTCGGCGGCCAGGGCCTCGGCCAGCTCCAGCAGGGCTTCGGGCTCGCCCTGGCGCAGTTCCAGCTCCAGCTCGCAGATTTCTTCCGCCTGGTCGCCGGCGATGACCTTGCCCAGGTCCAGGGCGGCTTCGATCACCACCTTGGCCTTGCCACGGCCCCAGGCCACTTCGGCGCGCTGGCGAACGAAGTCGGTGGTGAACAGCGGGGCCAGGGTCTTCTTGTCCAGCTCGGCGAGGCTGGCGGGCCAGCACTCGTCGCTGAGCTTTTTGGTGTCCAGCTTGGCCTTGGGCAGGTACCAGTCCCACTCGTTGCGCTCGGACAGCCCGGCCACGCTCTGGCCACGGGTCTTCAGGGTCTGGATGAACTGGTCGCCGTCGCGGCGCATGCGCAGCGCCACGCGGGCCTGGGCCAGGTCGCGGGCGGGGGTGTCGTAGTACTGGTTGAACAGTTCGCGGGTCTCCCAGCCACCCTTGATGCGCTTCTTCAGCAGCGGGTGGTCGCGGAGGGCGTCGAGTGTCTCGCGGCTGGCGCGGAGCTTGATTTCGGTTTCTTTCTGCATGGCCGGATTTTCTGGTGCAGCGCGGGATGGCTGTCGAGGGCGTGAAGTCTACAGGAGCGCGGCGTGCCCTGCCGGGAGGTTTCGCCAGCGCTGGCGTCTCCCTCGCGGCTGCTCACGGTCTGCTGCGTGTCAGGCCCGTGGTGTTGAAATCTGTCTGAAAACGCGGATTCAAACGCCACAATCTGCGTCTCTTCGCCGTTTTTTCGCTGTTTTCGCCGTGCACGCCTCTGGCTCGCAAGAGGGTGAGCAGGCTCCTATGATGGGCGTTCGTCGGTGGAGAACCCCCATGCGCCTTCCAGACCTGAAGACCCAGTTCGCCGCGCTGATCGCGGCGCCCTCGGTCAGTTGCACTCAGCCCCATTGGGACCAGTCCAACCTGCCGGTCATCGAGCTGCTGGCCGCCTGGCTGGGCGAGCTGGGCTTCGCCTGCGAGGTCCAGACCGTAGCGCCGGGCAAGGCCAACCTGCTGGCCACCCTGGGCAGCGGCCCTGGCGGCCTGGTGCTGGCCGGGCACAGCGACACCGTGCCCTTCGATGCGGCCCTGTGGAAAACCGACCCGCTCGCCCTGACCGAGGTGGGCGACCGCTGGTACGGCCTGGGCAGTTGCGACATGAAGGGTTTCTTCCCGCTGGTGATCGAAGCGGTGCGCGAGCTGGACGGGCAGGTGCCGTGCCAGCCGCTGATCATCCTCGCCACCTGCGACGAGGAAAGCTCGATGTCCGGTGCCCGCGCGCTGGCGGCGGCCGGTCGGCCCCTGGCGCGGGCGGCGGTGATCGGTGAGCCCACCGGGTTGAAGCCGATCCGCCTGCACAAGGGCGTGATGATGGAGCGCATCGACATCCTCGGGCAGAGCGGCCACTCCTCCGACCCGGCCCTGGGCCGCAACGCCCTGGAGGCCATGCACGAGGGTATCGGCGAGCTGCTGGCGCTGCGCCGCGAATGGCAGGCGCGCTTCCACAACCCGCTGTTCAACGTGGCGGGGCCGACCCTCAACCTGGGCTGCATCCATGGCGGCGACAACCCCAACCGCATCTGTGGCCAGTGCAGCCTGGAGTTCGACCTGCGGCCCCTGCCGGGCATGGAGCCCGACATGCTGCGCGAGGCCATCGGCCAGCGTCTGCGCCCGGTGGCCGAGCGCCACGGTGTGGCCCTCGACTACCGGCCGCTCTACCCGGCGGTGCCGCCGTTCGAGGAGCCGGCCGACAGCGAGCTGGTGCAACTCGCCGAACGTCTGACCGGGCATGCCGCAGAAGCGGTGGCCTTTGGCACCGAAGCACCGTATCTTCAGCACCTCGGCTGCCAGACCCTGGTGCTGGGCCCTGGCGACATCGCCTGCGCGCACCAGCCCGACGAGCACCTCGAACTGTCACGGATCGCACCTACGGTGGCGCTGTTGCGTCAGTTGATCCGCCATTACTGCATCACCCCAACCCAACCAGGGCACCTCTGAAACGTAGGCGAGGCCGTCAGCGCAAGGCAAAAACAGGCGAAAAAGCGCAGTTTACGTACGGTAAATGAGCATTTTGATCGGACTCGCGCACAAGCCGGTTTTTAACGCCGCGATGACAACGCAGGTAGTTTCAGAAGTGCCCGCCAGATGACTCCCCAGGAGGGCTTCCGTTGATGTTGCTGCGACGACGATAAACGCAACGCCACCTGCTCCGTTTCCGGAGTAGCACCGTTCATTTCGCCCCCGTCACAGGCACTCGGAATCCCATGCACGACTACGTTAACTGGCTGCGCCATGCTTCGCCCTACATCAACGCCCACCGGGACTGCACCTTCGTGGTGATGCTGCCCGGCGAGGGGGTTGCCCACCCGAATTTCGGCAACATCGTCCACGACCTGGTGCTGCTGCACAGCCTGGGCGTGCGCCTGGTGCTGGTGCACGGCTCGCGCCCGCAGATCGAGGCACGCCTGGCCGCGCGCGGGCTGACCCCGCACTTCCACCGCGACCTGCGCATCACCGACGGTCCGACCCTGGAGTGCGTGATCGATGCCGTGGGCCAGCTTCGTATTGCCATCGAGGCGCGCCTGTCCATGGACATCGCCGCCTCGCCGATGCAGGGCTCGCGGTTGCGGGTCACCGGCGGCAACTTCGTCACCGCGCGGCCCATCGGCGTCGTCGACGGTATTGACTACCACCATACCGGCGAGGTGCGCCGGGTCGACCGTAAGGGCATCGGCCGCCAGTTGGACGAGCGCTCCATCGTGCTGCTCTCGCCCCTGGGTTATTCCCCCACCGGGGAGATCTTCAACCTCGCCTGCGAGGACGTGGCGACCCGCGCCGCCATCGACCTGGGCGCGGACAAGCTGGTGCTGTTCGGCGCCGAACGCGGGCTGATCGACGAACACGGCCGGCTGGTGCGCGAGCTGCGCCCGCAGCAGGTGCCGCAGCACCTGGCGCGGCTGGGCAACGGTTACCAGGCCGAGTTGCTGGATGCGGCGGCCCAGGCCTGCCGCAGCGGGGTCAAGCGCAGCCACCTGGTGAGCTATGCCGAGGACGGTTCGCTGCTCACCGAGCTGTTCACCCGTGACGGTGGCGGCACCCTGGTTGACCAGGAGCAGTTCGAGTCCCTGCGCGAAGCCACCATCGATGACGTGGGCGGGCTGATCGAGCTGATCACGCCGCTGGAGGAGCAGGGCATTCTGGTGCGCCGTTCGCGGGATGTGCTGGAGCGGGAGATCGGCCAGTTCAGCATCGTCGAGCGCGACGGGCACATCATCGCCTGCGCGGCGCTCTACCCGATCGCCGAGTCCGAGGCGGGGGAGCTGGCGTGCCTGGCGGTGAACCCGGAGTACCGCCATGGCGGTCGCGGGGACGAGCTGCTGGAGCGCATCGAGGAGCGGGCGCGGGCCCTGGGCCTGAAAACCCTGTTCGTCCTCACCACCCGTACCGCCCACTGGTTCCGCGAGCGCGGCTTCCAGTCCAGCGGTGTGGAGCGTCTGCCGGCGGCGCGGGCCTCGCTGTACAACTTCCAGCGCAACTCCAAGATCTTCGAGAAGGCGCTGTAACGACGCGGGCGGCGCACCCAGGGTGCGCCGCCCGGTGGGGCCGGATCAGAAGCGGTCGCGGATCACGGCTTCATCCAAGGCCAGCTTGCCGATGCGCGGTTTGGGCTCCAGGGCCTGTTTGCCGACGGCGACCATCAGGCCGATGACGTGGTTGTCCGGCAGGTTGATCAGCTTGGCCACGGCGTCGAAGTCGAAACCGTCCATGGGGCAGCTGTCCAGGCCACGGCCGCGTGCGGCCAGCATCAGGGTCTGGGCCACCAGACCGCAGCTGCGCATGGTCTCGTCACGCTGTACCTGGGGTTTGTCACGGTAGTAGTTATCGATGGCGCCTGCCATGAACTCCTGCACCGGTTGCGGCGCGTCGGCCCAGACGCGGGCGGCGTCCTGTTCCCAGGCGTCGAGGCGGGCGCAGACCACCACCAGCATCGAGGCCTCGGTCACCTGGGCCTGGTTCCACGCCACGTCGCGGATCTGCTGGCGCAGGACCGGGTCGCTGACTTCCACCAGGCGCACATGCTGCAGGTTGAAGGCGGTGGGGGCGAGCAGGGCCAGCTTCAGCAGCTCGTCCTTCTCTTCGCGGCTCAGGCTGTGCTGGGTGTCGTAACCCTTGACGGCGCGGCGGGTGCGGATGGCTTCGTCGATGTGCATGGTCGGCTCCTGGTTAAGCGCAACGGTGGAAAGGGTGCGCCATCCTAAGCAGGCCGGCGGGAGCCGACCAGTGAGGAATGGCGATAAAACGCATCGAATTCATTGCGCCAGGGCATCGGCCAGGTGCTGGCGTACCTCGGCGTAGGGGTAGGCCTCCAGGGTGCCGAAGGCCGGCAGGTTGCGGGCCTTTAGGCGGGTGAGCACCGGGGTGGCGATGCCGCAGAGCAGGCGCGTGAGGCAATCGACGCTGGGCGCGCGGCCCTTGGCCTCGCGGTAACGCTCGATGAAGGCCTGGCAGCGGCCGAACAGGTCCTGCCCGGCCAGGGGGCTCAGCGGGGCCGGCGGCGGCAGCACGGCCACCTGGCCGGCGCACACCGAGCAGTGGCCGCAGGCGGCAGGGGCGGCCTGGTCGCCGAAGTAGCGGGCCAGCCGGGCGCTGAGGCAGGTGTCGCTGGCAAACAGCGCGAGCATGGCCTGTATGCGGGCGATCTCGCTGTCTTCCTGCTGGCGGAAGTAGCGGTAGAGCTCATCGGCCAGGGCCTCGGCGTCGAAGTCGGGCTGGCGCAGGGCGTAGACCTCGGTCATCTGCTTGCTCTCCAGCTCGATCCAGCCGCGCTCCTGGAAGAAGTCCAGGGCCTTCACGGCCCGCGCGCGCTCGGCGGCGTGGTCGCGGTAGAGCCGGTCGAAGTCCACGGTGCACCAGGTACGCGCGCGGGTGGAGCTGTCCACCAGGGCCTGGACGAACTGCCGGCGCTCGCCCTCGAAGCGCGCCAGAAGCGCCTCGGGCTCGATCAGGTACTTGAAGCGGTATTCGGCGAAGTAGGCGAACAGCGGGGCGATCAGGCCGCGCAGCTCCAGTTGCACCAGCAGGGTCTTCAGCGGCAGCGGGCGGATGTTGCTCTGCTCGGAGAGGGCGCCGGCCATCAGCTCCCAGCGCCCGTCGGGGCCGGTGGCGCTGCGCAGTTCCTGCAGCACCTCGGCGATGCCGTCGCGCTCGGGGGTGTCGCCGTAGACGAAGTTCTCCAGCACGTTGAGGCCGTCGCGGTTGGCCAGCACCAGGCATTCCGAGGGGTGGCCGTCGCGGCCGGCACGGCCGATCTCCTGGCTGTAGTTTTCCACCGACTTGGGCAGGTCGTAGTGCACCACCAGGCGGATGTCGGCCTTGTCGATGCCCATGCCGAAGGCGATGGTGGCGACCATCAGGTTCACCTCGCCGCTCATGAAGCGCCGCTGCAGGCCCTCGCGCACGCTGTGCTCGAGGCCGGCGTGGTAGGCGCAGGCGTCGATGCCCTGGCGGGTGAGGTGGGTGGCCAGCTCCTCGGCGGTCTTCTGCTGGGTGACGTAGACGATGCCGGGCTTGCCGGGCCGGGCCCGCAGCCAGTCCGCCAGGTAGCGGCGGCGCTGCTCGCCGGCCACGGGCTCAACCTGCAGGTGCAGGTTGGGCCGGTAGAAGCCGGTGGTGACCACGTCGGCGGAGTCGATGGCGAACTTGCGCTGCATGTCGGCGATCACCGCCGGGGTGGCCGTGGCGGTGAGCAGCAGCACCTGGGGGATGCCGAACTCGCGCTGGTAGTCCGGCAGCTTGAGGTAGTCGGGGCGGAAGTTGTGGCCCCACTCGGAGATGCAGTGGGCCTCGTCCACCACCAGCAGGGAGATTGGCACCTGCTGGATGAAGTGACGGAAGCGTTCGTTCTTCAGCCGCTCCACCGAGATCATCAGGATCTTCAGCTCGCCGCTGCGGGCGCGGGCCATGACGTCGGCAGCCTCTTCGCGGCTCTGGGCCGAGTCGATGCTGGCGGCGGCGATGCCGTGGGCGTGGAGGAAGGCCAACTGGTCCTGCATCAGCGCCAGCAGCGGTGACACCACCAGGGTCAGGTGCGGCAGATGCAGTGCGGGCAACTGGTAGCACAGCGATTTGCCGGAGCCGGTGGGGAAGATCGCCGCGGCCGAGCGGCCGGCCAGCACGGCGCTGACGGCGGCTTCCTGGCCGGGGCGGAAACGGTCGTAGCCGAAGACGCGGGCGAGGGTGGCGAGGGGCATGGCGTCACTCCGTTGTGAGGGCTGGGGATGATGGACTATCTGTGGGGGGGTGTTGGGCCGAGGGGCAACCCGCTGGTACCCGCCCTGTGGCCACGGCCAGGCTGGTTATCGCGTTTTGCGGATGTCTTCTGTTTCGCCCCGCCGGGCGAGTCTCTTTTCTCAATCGCCCAGAAAAGTAACCAAAAGGGCTCGCCCCTGCATCCGGGTCCCGCTTCGCGGGACTTCCCTCGCTCCGTCGCCGCTACGGGGGCCAGCGCGATGGGCCATCCCTGGCCTGGCGCGCCTCTCGCGGCATCCATGCCGCTCGTCCCCCTGCGCAACGACTGCGCTCGGCCTCCTGAAGGGGCAGGTTCCCCGCCCCACCATCCTGGTCAGGTTTGGCTCCGGAGCGCGCTTCTATGCTGTGTAGATCGGGCAAGTCTATAGGGACACGAAAAATGAAAAAGCCGCCCGTAGGCGGCTTCTTCGTACAACGGGTCCCTTACAGCTTGGGACCGGCGTTGCGGATGGCGTCGGAGACGTCGAACTTCTTGAAGTTCTCGACGAATTTCTCGGCCAGGGCCTTGGCGGCCGCGTCGTAGGCGGCCTTGTCAGCCCAGGTGTTGCGCGGGTTGAGCAGCTCGGTCTCGACGCCCGGAACGGCTTTCGGCACGTCCAGGTTGATGATGTCCAGGTGCTCGGTTTCGGCACCGATCAGTGCGCCGCTCTGGATGGCTGCGATCACGCCACGGGTGGTGGGGATGCTGAAGCGCTTGCCGACGCCGTAGCCACCGCCGGTCCAGCCGGTGTTGACCAGGTACACCTTGGAGCCGAAGCCCTGGATGCGCTTGATCAGCAGTTCGGCGTACTCACCGGCCGGGCGCGGGAAGAAGGGGGCGCCGAAGCAGGTGGAGAAGGTGGACTTGATGCCGCCGCCGGAGCCCATTTCGGTGGAGCCGACCAGGGCGGTGTAGCCGGACAGGAAGTGGTAGGCCGCCTGTTCGTTGTTGAGGATGGAGACGGGCGGCAGTACGCCGGTCAGGTCGCAGGTCAGGAAGATGACCGCGTTCGGCTCGCCGGCACGGTTGGCTTCGACGCGCTTTTCCACCAGGTGCAGCGGGTAGGCGGCACGGGTGTTCTGGGTCAGGCTGTCGTCGCTGTAGTCGGGCAGGCGGGTTTCCGGGTTGAGCACGACGTTTTCCAGCACGGCACCGAACTGGATGGCTTTCCAGATCACCGGCTCGTTCTTCTCGGACAGGTCGATGCATTTGGCGTAGCAGCCGCCTTCGACGTTGAACACGGTGCCCACGCCCCAGCCGTGCTCGTCGTCACCGATCAGGTAACGGCTCGGGTCGGCGGAGAGGGTGGTCTTGCCGGTGCCGGACAGGCCGAAGAACAGGGTGGTGTCGCCGTCTTCGCCGACGTTGGCGGCGCAGTGCATCGGCAGCACGTCTTTTTCCGGCAGCAGGAAGTTCTGCACGGAGAACATGGCCTTCTTCATCTCGCCGGCGTAGCGCATGCCGGCGATCAGGACTTTCTTGGCGGCGAAGTTGAGGATCACGCAACCGTCGGAGTTGGTGCCGTCACGCTCGGGCTCGCAGACGAAGTTCGGGGCGTTGATGATCTGCCATTCCTGGCGGCCCTGCGGGTTGTACTGCTCGGGGTTGATGAACAGGCAGCGGCCGAACAGGTTGTGCCAGGCGGTCTCGGTGGTCATCTTGACGGCCAGGTAGTGCTCGGGGTCGGCACCGACGTGTACGTGGGAGACGAAGCGCTCGCGTTCGGTCACATAGGCTTCGACACGGGCCCACAGTGCATCGAACTTGTCCGCCGGGAAGGGACGGTTGATGGCGCCCCAGGCGATCTTGGCGTCGGTGCTCGGCTCCTGGACGATGAAGCGGTCAGCCGGAGAACGGCCGGTGCGATGGCCGGTCTGCACGACCAGCGAACCGTTGGCGGCCAGTTCACCTTCGCCACGGCGGATGGCTTCTTCCACCAGTTGCGCGGCGCTGATGTCGGTGTACACGGCTTTATTGGCTTGCGTCATGTGGTTCCCCGTCGGCCAGAGGCCGAGTCCTCCAATGCGAAATGTAGTGAGCCTTGCGACCCGCTACAGCGAAAAAAGTGCGCCGGATTATGCCAGAGGAAACCGGGCGATTGCGAGATGACTGGACGTAAGGCACGCCCCGCCTGGGGTCCAGGCGAAATCGGGGGGCGCTGGAAGGGTTCTCCGTGACCACTGGTCGGGGGCCGAAAGGCCGCTACAAGACTTGAATCGCATCCGCCGGTCACGTTCCGGACCGCAGCCGCTGAAGCGACGATGCAGCGGGGGCCCCGGCGACATATCCACAGGGGCGTCCTCGCTACAAATGGGTAGCAGCCTTACGAATTCCGCCGAGGGGTGCTCAGTGGCGGGTTTGCGACGGCGCGTGGCTGCCGCCACCGGCGAAGAGCTGGGCTACGTCGGCGGCGTCGAAGCGGTAGCGCTGGTTGCAGAACTGGCAGTCGATCACCACGGCGCCGCCCTGTTCCTCCACCAGTGCCTCGGCGTCGGCCTGGCCGAGGCTGACCAGGGCGTTGGCCGAGCGCTCCCGCGAGCAACTGCAGTGGAAGCGCAGCGGGCGGGGGTCGAACAGGCGCACGGTCTCTTCGTGGAACAGGCGGTGCAGCACGGTTTCGTTGTCCAGCCCCAGCAGCTCCTCGGCGGTGAGGGTGTCGGCCAGCGTGGTCAGGTGCTGCCAACTGGCGGCTCGGGCTTCCGGGTCCTTCTGGCGGTCGGCGGGCAGGGCCTGCAGCAGCAGGCCACGGGCGTTGCGACCGTCTGCGTTGAGCCAGAAGCGAGTCGGCAACTGTTCGGAGTTGGCGAAGTAGGTGGACAGGCACTCGGCCAGGTTGGCGCCTTCGAGGGTGACGATGCCCTGGTAGCGCTGGCCCTGGCGCGGGTCCACGGTGAGGGTCAGCACGCCCTCTGGCATCAGTTGCTGGAGGTCGGCGCCGGGGCTGATCTGCTCGGCGTGGTAGCGGGCGATGCCGCGGATCTCGCGCTCGCTGGAACATTCCACCATCAGCAGTGGCACGGCGCCGCTGGAGCGTGCCTGCAGCACCAGCAGGCCGTCGAACTTCAGGGTACCCACCAGCAGGGCGGCAGCGGCGAGGATCTCGCCCAGCAACTGGGCCACCGGTTCCGGGTAGGGGTGCTTGGCCAGGACGTGGGTGTAGCTCTCGCCGAGGGACACCATTTCACCGCGCACGTCGGTGTCGTCGAAGAGGAAGCGCTGGGTATTGTCGGAAATCGGCATGGGGGGCAACCACAAGAAGGTGACAGATCGGTGACGTCGCACTATAAAGCGCGCCATTCCGCTGCCCGCGATAGATGAGGATGGGAATTTTATGGAGAAACCAATGCGTGTCCAAGCCTCCTGGCGATGGCCGGCCCTGGTCGGGCTGCACCTGCTGGCGGCCCTGGTACTGGCCAGTTGGCTGTGGCCGGCCACCCGTGAGCTCTGGGACCTGGCCGATGCTGCTGTCTACCGGGCGCTGAACGGCTCCCTCGAGGGTCGCCCGGTGTGGATGGCTTTCTGGGCCTTCGCCAGCACCCGCCTGTTCGACATCCTCGCCGGCGGCCTGATGCTGGCGCTGCTGATCCGCCAGGACTGGACCTTCCGTCGCCATGAGCTGCGCCCGGCGCTGTTCACCTTCCTTGCCCTGCTGGCGATGTTGCTGGTGGTGCGCTCGCTGTTCACCAAGATCGGCGTGCACTTCGGCTGGCAGCACGCGAGCCCCTCGGTGGTGCTGGGCGGTATCCAACTGAGCGACCAGTTCCCGCTGCTGGAAAGCGTGTTCGAGGTGAAGGACCGCTCCAGCCGCAGCTTCCCGGGGGACCACGCCTCGGTGCTGATGCTCTGGGGCCTGTTCATGGCGATCTTCGCCCGTGGCTGGGCGCGTGTGACCGTGCTGGCCATCGCCACGGCGCTGATGCTGCCGCGCCTGGTGGCCGGCGCCCACTGGCTGACGGACGATGTGGTCGGTGGCCTGGTGATCACCCTGGTGGTCATCGCCTGGGGCTTCTGCACCCCGGCCGGCAGCCACCTGGCGTACCTGCTGCAGTGGCTGGCCAGCCCGGCGCTGCGCCTGGGCGGCTACATCCCGCTGGTGAACCGCCTGGCGCTGCTGGACACCAAGCGCCTGCGCTGACCTATTCGGCGGCGCCGCGCAGGGAATGGATCTGCCGGCGCTGCTTCTTGGTGGGCCGTCCGTCGGTCTGCACCCCCAGGGCCCCGGCCTTGCGCAGGGCCGCTGCCTCTTCCCGGCGGGCAATGCTGTCGGCCGTTTCCTCGTACAGCGCCTGGGCCTCCGGCGCGCCCCGGCGCACCACCGACAGGGCGCGGACCACCACGGTGCGTTCGTCGAAGCCGGTGCGGATCACGTACTCGTCGCCGATACGTGGCTCCTTGCCCGGCTTGCAGCGCTCGCCCCGGTGATGGACCTTGCCGCCCTCGATGGCCTCCTTGGCCAGGGCGCGGGTCTTGTAGAAGCGCGCGGCCCAGAGCCACTTGTCCAGGCGCACCTTGTCGTCGTCTTTCTCGCGCATCGTTGCTTTCCCTCCGGGGCGCCCTGCGGGCGCCCGCACATCGTCGGCCGGTGGCGGATGCAGTTGTCACGCGGCCCATCTAGAATG
Organism: Pseudomonas sp. 1D4; assembly: GCF_001728925.1. NCBI lineage: Bacteria > Pseudomonadati > Pseudomonadota > Gammaproteobacteria > Pseudomonadales > Pseudomonadaceae > Pseudomonas > Pseudomonas sp. 1D4. The sequence continues at coordinate 12,327 of NZ_LXJQ01000055.1, read as the reverse complement.
CCGGCAACTCTACCGGAATCCCCACCGTGAAGACCTTCGATCACCTCTCCGTGGTCGGCCTGCGTGAATGGATCGCCCTGCCGGAACTCGGCATGGTCGGTCTGCGAGCGAAGGTCGACACCGGGGCAAGTACCTCCAGCCTGCACGCCAGCGACATCGTGCCCTTCGAGCGCGATGGCGAGTGCTGGGTGCGCTTCACCGCGCACCTGGGCACCCTGGTGCAGCGGCGCCACCGCTGCGAGGCGCGACTGGTCTCGGTGCGCACTATCAAGAGTTCCAACGGCCAGGCCCAGAGCCGCTATGTCATCAGCACCACTGTGGTGCTGGGTGATCGCGCCTGGCCCATCGAATTCACCCTGGCCTGCCGCAAGACCATGCGCTACCGCGTGCTCATCGGCTCCAAGGCCCTGGTGGACGGGCAACTGGTGGTCAACCCCGCCCTCAGCTACGTACAGGACAAGCCGACCCTGCCGGCGTTCGACTCCCTCCCAGGTGCCCAATGAAGATTGCCGTGCTGTCGCGCAACCCGCGTCTGTATTCGACCCGTCGTCTGGTGGAGGCCGGCCAGCAGCGCGGTCACGAGATGGTGGTGATCGACACCCTGCGGGCCTACATGAACATCGCCAGCCACAAGCCGCAGATCCACTACCGTGGCCGCGCGCTGGAGGGCTTCGACGCGGTGATCCCGCGCATCGGTGCCTCGGTCACCTTCTACGGCTGCGCGGTGCTGCGGCAGTTCGAGATGATGGGCGTGTGCCCGCTCAACGAGTCCGTGGCCATCACCCGCTCCCGCGACAAACTGCGCTCCCTGCAACTGCTCGCGCGCAAGGGCATCGGCCTGCCGGTGACCGGCTTCGCCCACTCGCCGGACGACATCCCCGATCTGATCCGCATGGTCAACGGCGCTCCGCTGGTCATCAAGGTGCTGGAAGGCACCCAGGGCATCGGCGTGGTGCTGTGCGAGACGGAGAAGGCCGCCGAGTCGGTGATCGAGGCCTTCATGGGGCTGAAGCAGAACATCATGGTGCAGGAGTACATCCGCGAAGCCGGCGGTGCCGACATCCGCTGCTTCGTGGTGGGTGACAAGGTGATCGCCGCCATGAAGCGCCAGGCCAAGCCCGGCGAATTCCGCTCCAACCTGCACCGGGGCGGCACCGCCAGCCTGATCAAGATCACCCCGGAGGAGCGCATGACGGCGATCCGCGCCGCCAAGGTCATGGGCCTGTCGGTGGCCGGGGTGGACATCCTGCGTTCCAACCACGGCCCGCTGGTGATGGAGGTGAACTCCTCGCCGGGTCTGGAAGGTATCGAGACCACCACCGGCAAGGACGTCGCCGGCATCATCATCCAGCACCTGGAGAAAAACGCCGGCCCCAACCTCACCCGCACCAAGGGCAAGGGCTGAGGCCCGTCTCCCTGCTCCTCAGACCGAATCGGCCAGGGCGCGCTCGCGGTGCTGCACCCAGGCCAGGAAGGCCGGCCCGTCCAGCGGCGGGCTGATGTGGAAGCCCTGGCCCAGGGCGCAGCCCAACTGACGCAGGGACTGGTACTGGCCGTCCGCCTCGATGCCTTCGGCCACGCATTCCAGCCCCAGGTTGCGGCCGATGGCGAGGATGGTCTCCACCAGCGCAGCGTCGCTGCCCTCGCGCTCCAGCCCCTCGACGAAGCTGCGGTCGATCTTCAGCCGGTCCAGCGGCAGGCGCTTGAGGTAGATCAGCGAGGAGTAACCGGTGCCGAAATCGTCGATGGCAAAGCGCACCCCCAGCCGTTTCAGCTCCAGCATGGCGGCGATGCAGCGCTCCACGTCCTCCATCAGGCTGCCTTCGGTGATCTCCAGCTCCAGCGCATGGGCCGGCACGCCGTGGCGCTGCAGGCAGGCGCTGACCCGGGCGACGAAGTCCGGCTGGCGCAGGTCGCGGGGGCTGATGTTGATCGCCAGCACCAGGGCGGGCCGGTGTGGCAGCCACTGGGCGAGGTGGGCGCAGGCCTGGTCCAGCACCCAGTTGCCCAGTTCGAGGATCAGCCCGGTTTCCTCCGCCAGGGGGATGAACTGCGACGGTGACACCACGCCCCGGCTGGGCGTGCACCAGCGCAGCAGCGCCTCGGCGCCCACCACCTGGCCGCCGGCCAGCTCCAGTTGCGGCTGGAACTGGAGGAACAACTGGTTCCGCGCCAGGGCCTGGCGCAGCTCGCTCTGCAACTGCAGGCGCTGGTCGATGGCGGCCTGCATGGCCGGGGCAAAGAAGTGCAGCGCGTTGCGCCCGCCCTGCTTGGCCCGGTACATGGCGGTGTCGGCCTGCTTGAGCACGTCGGCGGCGCCCTGGCGCTCGAAGGGGTGCAGGGCGATGCCGATGCTGGCGCTGACCGCCAGCTCATGCTCGCCGATGCGGTAGCTGCCGCGCAGGCTCTGCAGCAGTTTGGCGCCCACTTCGGCGGCGTGCTCGGCGGCGCCGTCGGCATCCGGCGCCAGGGCTTCCAGCAACACCACGAACTCGTCGCCGCCCAGCCGCGCCAGGGTGTCCTCGGCGCGCAGGCAGCCGGCCAGGCGCGCGGTCACCTCGCGCAGCAGGGCATCGCCCACCGGGTGGCCGAGGCTGTCGTTGACGGTCTTGAAGTGGTCCAGGTCGATGAACAGCAGCGCGCCGAAGCGCCCGTCGCGGCCCTCGCGGGCCATGGCGTGCTGCAGGCGGTCCAGCAGCAGGCGGCGGTTGGGCAGGCCGGTGAGTTCGTCGCTGTAGGCCAGGCGTTCGATCTCGCGCTGGTAGCGCTGACGTTCGGAGATGTCGGTGATGCTCAGGCGGATCAGTTGCCGATCGCGTCCCGGCAGGCGCACCAGGCGCACCTCGCAGGGGCGTATGCGCCCGGCGAAGTCACGCATCAGCCATTCGAACAGTGGCGTCTCGCCGGCCAGGGCGGCGCGGGCGTGGGTGCGGCCGACTTCCTGGGAGCTGCGCCCGTCGGCCTGGTGGGGCGGGCTGAAACTGTCGGGCATGCGGCCGAGCAATTGCTCGCGGGGCAGGCCGTAGAGCCGTGCGGCGTTCTCGTTGGCGTCGGTGATGCCGTGTTCCGGGTCGAACACCAGGATCGCCTCGGGGGCGTGCTCCACCAGCACGCGGTAGCGGTCCTCCGCCTCGCGCCGGGCGCTGACGTCTTCCACCAGGATCAGCAGGGCATACAGCTTGCCCTCGGCGTCACGCACGCCGCGAACGTTGACCCGGGTGTCCACCACACTGCCGCTTGGCCGCAGGAAGCGCTTGTCCAGCTCGTAGCCGTCCCGCAGGCCCTGGCGCAGTTCCACCAGCAGTTCGTCTTCCTGGGGGCGGTCATCCGGGTGGGTGATGCTCATCCAGTCTCGCCCCTGCAATTGCTCGCGGGAGCGCCCGAGGATGCTGCACAGCTTGAAGTTCACTTCCTGCCAGCCCTGTTCCGGCGAGCACAGGGCCATGCCCATCAGCGGGGCCTCGAAGAACAGGTGCAGGTGCTCGTCGCGCTCGCGCTGGCGGCGTTCGGTGCGCTTCTGCTCGGTGAGGTCCTGCACTGCGCCGTAGATGCGCATCACCTGGTCGCCGTCGCATTCGGCCAGGCCCTTGAAGCGCAGGGTGCGCGGGATGCCCTTGGCACTGGTGATGTGCAGCTCCAGGTCGAAGGGGGTACCGGTTTCCAGCACCCGCTGCAGGGTGGCTTCGGCCTGTTGGCGGCTGGCGGCGTCGAAGAAGTCCAGCACCTGTTCGAAACTGGGCGCACCGTCGGCGGGGTCGAGGTCGAAGATGCGGAAGGTGCCTTCGCTCCAGAACAGCGTGCGTGCCGGCAGTTGCAGCACCCAGCCGCCCAGGTCGGCGATGGCCTCGGTCTGGCTCAGCAGGTGGGTCTGGCGCAGCAGCTCCTCGCGGCGCATGGCCAGCTCCTCGGCCAGCAGCTCGCGGGTGCTGACGTCGTGCTGCAGGGCGACGAAGTGGCTGATGCCCTCGCCGTCGCGCATCGGCGCCAGGGTCACCTCGTTCCAGAACAGGCTGCCGTCCTTGCGGTAGTTGCGCAGGATCACCTGGGTCGGTTCGCCCTGCTCGATGGCAGTGCGCAGGCGTTGCAGGGCGGACTGGTTGCGGTCGTGCCCGACGAGGAAGCGGCAGTTGCGGCCGATTGCATCCTCGCGGCGGTAGCCGGTGATGCGCTCGAAGGCGCTGTTGCAGTAGATCAGCGGGAAGTCGGGGTCGCGGGCGTCGGCGATGGTGACGCCCAGCGGCGTCGCCTCCATGGCCAGGCTGGCCATGGCCAGCTCGCGTTGCATCTCGGCGCGTCGCCGCAGGTTAAGGCGCAGGTCGCTGAGGCTGCGGCCCACCAGCAGGGCGGAGACCATCAACAGCAGCACGCTGAACTGCAGCTCGTTGCGCCGCGTCTCCAGCCACTGGCTGGCGTCGCCGAGCTCGCGCAGGGCCGGCAGCGCCAGCACGCTGATGGTGGTGACCACGGCACCCCAGAGTGCGCCGCTGAAACCCCAGCCCAGGGCCAGGCTGAGGATCGCCAGGCCGATCACCGGCAGGGTCATGGGCAGTGGCATCACCGCCATCAGCAACGGCAGCGCCACTGCCGGCAGCAGCAGGACGGGCCACGGCGGCAGGCGGCGGATGGCCTCCGGCAGCGGCTCGTAGACGCCGAGCGCCCAGCCGTTGCGACGCAGCCAGGGGGTGCCGTAGACCAGCAGCGGCAGACTCAGCACCAGGGTGGTGAGGCTGTCGCCCAGCCACATCTCCAGGCTGGCCAGCAGCCAGGCTTCGTGGGTGATGACGCCGGTGGCCAGCAGGTTGCCCTGAACGCCGAGGCTGACCAGGGTCACCGGCACCAGCACGCCCAGCAGCATGAAGCGCAGCAGGCTGGCGAAGTCCGGCAGGCCGGCCTCGGCCTGGTGGCGGCGCAACAACAGCCAGGCGGCGCCTATGGAGAGGGTCTCGGGCAGGGCGTAGAGCGGCGCCAGGCGCCAGTCCAGCCCCCACAGCGGGATGCTTGCCAGGGCGTTGAGGTAGACGCTGGCCAGCACCCGGGGGCCCCACCAGAGGGTGAGCACCAGGCCGAGGGCGAATGGCAGGTACCAGAGCGCGACACCGCCGGAAACCTGGGTGCCCAGCGACATCCAGGTGGCCAGGTGCAGCAGGGGCAAGGGCACCCACCAGGTCCATCGGGGCGCAAGGGCGTGGGCGTCGGGCATGGGGGCCTCTTGTCGACGCAGGGCTGGGCAGGGTTCAGGGCGCCTAGAGTACGTGGATCAGGGCAAAGTGACACTATCGAAATGAGCGCCGTTGCGGCGCGTCGACAGAAGGCAGGCAAGCCCCGGGCCGGCCAGGCGACCCGGGGCTTGCAGCAGCGATGGGGTCAGGCTGCGTCGCGGGGCAGCAGCAGGCCCAGGGGCAGGCAGACGCGGGCTTCCAGGCCGCCGCCGGAGCGGTTGCGCAGCTCGACGCTGCCGCCGTGCTGGGCCGCGATACGCTTGACGATGGCCAGGCCCAGGCCGGTGCCTTTGCCACCCCGGGCGCGGTCGCCACGGATGAAGGGGTTGAAGATGTCGCCCAGCTCGGCCGGGTCGATGCCCTGGCCGCGGTCCAGCACGCTCAGCACCACGTAGGGGGCGCTGTGGTCACCGGCCACATAGGCCGCCACTTCCACGCCGTCGTTGGCATAGCGCAGGGCGTTCTCGATGAGGTTGGTGAGCAGGCGCTTCATCGACACCCGGCGCAGCGGCACCAGCGGCACCGGCTCCAGGCAGAGGCGTACCTGTTCCTCCTGCTGGTTGTAGGGCGCCACCACTTCACGCACCAGCTCGCCCAGGTCCATTTCCTCCACGCGCTCATCGCGGCCGTCGCGGATGAAGGCGAGGAACTGATCGAGGATGGCGTCCATGTCCTCGATGTCGCGGACCATGTCCTCGGTCAGTTCCGAATCGGCGCTCATCAGCTCCAGGGACAGCCGCAGGCGGGTCAGCGGCGTGCGCAGGTCGTGGGAGACGCCGGCCAGCATCAGCTCGCGCTCGCGGGCGGCCTGCTCGACGTCTTCGGCCATCTGGTTGAAGGCGCGGTACACCTCGGTCATCTCGCTGGGCGTGTCGCTCACCGGCAGGCGCACGCTGCGGCCCTGGCCAAGGTGGCGGGCGGCGAACACCAGGCGCTTGAGCGGGGCATTGAGCTGGCGCACGAAGATCCAGGCGGCGGCGGTGGACAGCAGGCCGATGCCGAGGAACCAGCCGAGCACGCTCCAGATGCGCTGACCGCGCAGCGGGTGCGGGTAGAGCGGGATGCGCACCCAGTCCGGGCCGAGGCTGGGGGCGTGAACCCAGAGCGCCGGCGGGCTTTTGGCACGCAGGCGCACTTCGGTCTGCGGGCCCAGTTCGGTCTGCATCTGCCGCTCGAAGATTTCACTGTAGGGCCAATGCTGCTCGGTAGGCGGGACCTCGTCCTGGACCACCCGGGCCAGGCCGGCGGCGCGCGCCAGTTGTTCGCGCTCGCCCTCGCTGGCGGCCCAGTAGGCACGCAGGGTCAGCGCCGCGCCGTGGCTGTACTGGCGGTCCACCAGCACGTCCTCGTTCATCATCAGGTACACCAGGGTCAGCGCCTTGGAGAACAGCACGACGATGAGCACCAGCCAGAGGGTGCGGGAGAAGAAGCTCTGCGGGAACCAGTAGGGCGTTTTCATGGGGGGGCGGTTGCCGGGAGCAGGGGTGCCGCGCGGGGCGCGCGCGGCGGGAAGGGTCACTTGTTGCCGTCCGGCACGAAGACGTAGCCGACGCCCCAGACGGTCTGGATGTAGCGCGGCTTGGACGGGTCTGGCTCGATCAGTCGGCGCAGGCGCGAGATCTGCACGTCGATGGAGCGCTCCAGGGCGTCCCATTCACGGCCACGGGCCAGGTTCATCAGCTTGTCGCGGGTCAGCGGTTCGCGGGCGTGCTGGACCAGGGCCTTGAGCACGGCGAACTCGCCAGTGGTGAGCATGTGCACGTCATCGCCGCGCTTGAGCTCGCGGGTGGCCAGGGACAGCTCGTACTCGCCGAAGCTGACCACTTCGTCCTCGCTGGACGGCGCGCCCGGCACCTGAGGCGCCTGGCGGCGCAGCACGGCCTTGACCCGTGCCAGCAGCTCGCGCGGATTGAAGGGCTTGGCCAGGTAGTCGTCGGCGCCCAGCTCCAGGCCCTGGATGCGGCTGGATTCGTCGCCCTTGGCGGTGAGCATGATGATCGGCACCTGGTTGTTCGCGGCGCGAAGGCGGCGGCAGGCGGAGAGGCCGTCCTCGCCGGGCAGCATCAGGTCCAGCACCAGCAGGTGGAAGAGCTCGCGGGCCAGCAGGCGGTCCATCTGCTCGACGTTTTCCACCGCGCGCACGCGGTAGCCCTGTTCCTCGAAGAAGCGTTCGAGCAGACGGCGCAGGCGCGCGTCGTCGTCGACGATCAGGATCTTTTCACCCTCGGCGTTGGGGATGCTGCTCATGGTCACTCCAGATTCTTCGGCGCGGCATTATCGCTCAGGCCACCGGTGCGGCGGCCCGTCCATTGTTAGCAGATTTTTCCCCCAACGGTTCCCTGGCCGGCGCGGGCCGGTGTTTATAATGCGCCGCTCTTTTGCCCGGCCGGGCCTTGCCGGCCGGTTCTTCCGTTGCTTACAGGTGTGTTTTCTCTCAATGGACAGCATCAACAACCGTATCGCTGAAGAGCTGGGTGTACGCCCGCAGCAAGTCGCCGCCGCCGTTGCCCTGCTCGACGAGGGCTCCACCGTGCCCTTCATCGCCCGTTACCGGAAGGAAGTCACCGGCAGCCTGGACGACACCCAGCTGCGCACCCTGGAAGAGCGCCTGCGCTACCTGCGCGAGATGGAGGACCGCCGCGGCGCGATCCTCGCCAGCATCGAGGAACAGGGCAAGCTGACCCCGGAGCTGGCCCGCGAGATCAAGCTGGCCGACACCAAGACCCGCCTCGAAGACCTCTACCTCCCCTACAAGCAGAAGCGCCGCACCAAGGGCCAGATCGCCCTGGAAGCCGGCCTGGGCGAGCTGGCCGATGCGCTGTTCGCCGACCCGAGCCTGGCCCCGGAGGCCGAGGCCGCGCGCTTCATCGATGCCGAGAAAGGCTTCGCCGACACCAAGGCCGTGCTGGAAGGCGCCAAGTACATCCTCATGGAGCGCTTCGCCGAGGACGCCACCCTGCTGGCCAGCCTGCGCAGCTACCTCAAGGACAACGCCACCCTGTCCGCCCGCCTGGTGGCCGGCAAGGAGCAGGAAGGCGCCAAGTTCAGCGACTACTTCGAGCACGACGAAGCCCTCAAGGGTGTGCCGTCCCACCGTGCCCTGGCGATCTTCCGCGGGCGCAACGAGGGCGTACTGAGCATCGCCCTGAAGGTGGGCGAGGAGCTGCCAGGCACCCTGCACCCCTGCGAGGTGATGATCGGCGAGCGCTTCGGCGTGAAGGACCAGGGTCGCGCCGCCGACAAGTGGCTGGGCGAGGTGGTGCGCTGGACCTGGAAGGTCAAGCTCTACACCCACCTGGAGACCGACCTGCTGGGCGAGCTGCGCGAAGCCGCCGAGACCGAGGCGATCAACGTCTTCGCCCGCAACCTTCACGACCTGCTGCTGGCTGCCCCGGCCGGCCCGCGTTGCACCCTGGGCCTGGACCCGGGCCTGCGCACCGGCTGCAAGGTGGCCGTGGTGGATGCCACCGGCAAGCTGCTGGACACCGCCACCGTCTACCCCCACGTGCCCCACAACAAGTGGGACGAGACCCTGGCCACCCTCGGCAAGCTCTGCGCCAAGCACGGCGTCGAGCTGATCGCCATCGGCAACGGCACCGCCAGCCGCGAGACCGACAAGCTGGCCGGTGAGCTGGTGCGCAAGCTGCCGGGCCTGAAGCTCACCAAGATCATGGTCAGCGAGGCCGGCGCCTCGGTGTACTCCGCCTCGGAGCTGGCGGCCAAGGAATTCCCTGAGCTGGACGTGTCCCTGCGTGGCGCCGTCTCCATCGCCCGCCGCCTGCAGGACCCGCTGGCCGAACTGGTGAAGATCGACCCGAAATCCATCGGCGTCGGCCAGTACCAGCACGACGTCTCCCAGTTGCAGCTGGCGCGCAGCCTGGATGCCGTGGTCGAGGACTGCGTGAACGCCGTCGGCGTGGACGTGAACACCGCCTCCGCCGCCCTGCTGGCGCGCATCTCCGGCCTCAACAGCACCCTGGCGCAGAACATCGTCACCTACCGTGACGCCAACGGCGCGTTCAAGACCCGCGACGAGCTGAAGAAGGTCAGCCGCCTCGGCGAGAAGACCTTCGAGCAGGCCGCCGGCTTCCTCCGCGTGATGAACGGCGACAACCCGCTGGACGCCTCGGCGGTGCACCCGGAGACCTACCCGCTGGTGCAGCGCATCGCCGCCGACACCGGCCGCGACATCCGCACCCTGATCGGCGACTCGGGCTTCCTCAAGCGCCTGGACCCGGCCAAGTTCACCGACGAGACCTTCGGCCTGCCCACCGTCACCGACATCCTCAAGGAGCTGGACAAGCCCGGCCGCGACCCCCGCCCCGAGTTCAAGACCGCCGAGTTCCAGGACGGCGTCGAGAGCCTCAAGGACCTCAAGCCCGGCATGGTGCTGGAAGGCGTGGTCACCAACGTCACCAACTTCGGCGCCTTCGTCGACATCGGCGTCCACCAGGACGGCCTGGTGCACATCTCCGCGCTGTCGGAGAAGTTCGTGAAGGACCCTTACGAAGTGGTCAAGGCCGGCGACATCGTCAAGGTCAAGGTCATGGAAGTGGACATCCCACGTAACCGCGTCGGCCTGTCCATGCGCATGAGCGACACCCCCGGCGAGAAGGTCGAGGGCCCGCGTGGCGGCGGTCGTCCCCAGGGCGGCCAGCGTCCCGATCGGGGTGCCCCGCGCCAGCAGCAGGCGGCCCCGGCGAACAACGCCATGGCCTCGCTGTTCGCCAACGCCAAGCAGATCAAGAAGAAGTAAGGCCATGGCACTCGATGACCCGCAGGCCGCCAGCGCCTTCAGCCGGCTGCTCGGCATCGAAGCGGTGAGCCTCGGCGACGGTGTCGCCGAGGCCCGCCTGCCCATGGGCGAGCACCTGCGCAACCGGGGCCAGGTGATGCACGGCGGGGCGATCTTCACCCTGCTGGACATCGCCATGGGCCTGGCCTGCACCAGCGTCCACGGCTTCGACCGGCGCAGCGCCACCATCGAATGCAAGATCAACTACATCCGCCCCGTGGCCGATGGCGAGATCACCTGCCGGGCCCGCGTGCTGCACGCCGGCTCGCGCACCCTGGTGGTCGAGGCCGACGTGCAGCAGGGCGACAAGCTGGTCGCCAAGGGACAAGGCACCTTCGCCCAGTTGTAAGCGCCAGGACGGCGACGCTCTATTCTGGACGAAGCGACAACGCAGTCATGTCCGCCCCTTGTAGACCGATCAGTCCACCCTCATATTGGGGCGACTGTCCACTGGGACCCACAGGATTCCAAATTGAGCGACCTTCTCTCCCGCCGCCTGGCGCTGCTTGGCGAGCGAGCCAACCTGTCCCTGCTGACCCAGTGCCTGCACGGCATCGAGCGTGAATGCCTGCGCGTCGACCCACGTGGCCAACTGGCCCTGACCGACCACCCGGTGGCCCTGGGCTCGGCCCTGACCCACGGGCAGATCACCACCGACTACTCCGAGTCGCTGCTCGAATTCATCACCCCCACCGAGCACGACCCCGCCGCCACCCTCGACGACCTCGACCGCATCCACCGCTTCACCTACCAGAAGCTGGACGGCGAATACCTGTGGAGCGCCTCCATGCCCGGCCGCCTACCGAGCGAGGAGGCCATCCCCATCGCCCGCTACGGCAGCTCGCCCATCGGCCGGCTGAAGTACGTCTACCGGCGTGGCCTGGCGGTGCGCTACGGCAAGACCATGCAGTGCATCGCCGGCATCCACTACAACTTCTCCCTGCCCGAGGCGCTGTGGCCGCTGCTCAAGGCGGCCGAGGGCGATACCCAGAGCGCGCGCGACTACCAGTCGGCGCGCTACATTGCCCTGATCCGCAACTTCCGCCGCTACAGCTGGCTGCTGATGTACCTGTTCGGCGCCGCCCCGGCACTGGACGAAAACTTCCTGCGTGGCCGTCCCCACGACCTCGACCGCCTCGACGCCGACACCCTCTACCTGCCCTGGGCCACCAGCCTGCGGATGAGCGACCTGGGCTATCAGAACAACGCCCAGGCCGGCCTGACGCCCTGCTACAACAGCCTCGACAGCTACCTGTCGAGCCTGCGCCAGGCCGTCTCCACGCCGTACCCGCCCTATGCCGAAATCGGCACCAAGCAGAACGGCGAGTGGGTGCAGTTGAACACCAACGTCATCCAGATCGAGAACGAGTACTACTCCTCGATCCGTCCCAAGCGCGTCACCTACACCGGCGAACGCCCGATCCAGGCGCTGATGGCCCGTGGCGTGCAGTACATCGAAGTGCGCTGCCTGGACATCAACCCCTTCCTGCCGCTGGGCATCGACCTCGCCGAGTCGCGCTTCCTCGACGCCTTCCTGCTCTACTGCGCCCTGGCTGACAGCCCGCCCATGGCCGGTGACGAGTGCCACGCCTGCACCGACAACTTCCAGCGGGTGGTCAAGGAAGGCCGCCGCCCGGGCCTGCGCCTGCAGCGTCCGGACGGCGAGATCGGCCTGGTGGAATGGGCCGGCGAACTGCTGGAACGCATCGCCCAGACCGCCGCCCTGCTGGACCGCGCCCAGAGTGGCGAGGCCCACGCCCAGGCCCTGGCCGAACAGCGCCGCAAGGTCGAAGACCCGTCCCTGACGCCGTCGGCCCAGGTGCTGGCGGAGCTGCGAGAACGCGGCGAGAGCTTCAGCCAGTTCGCCCTGCGCCAGAGCGAGGCCCATGCCCGCGCGTTCCGCGAGCGCCCGCTGGAGGTCGCCGACGTGCAGCGCTTCGAGGCCATGGCCCAGTCCTCGCTGGAAGAGCAGGCGCGCCTGGAAGCCGAGCCTGAAGGAGACTTCGACACCTTCGTCGCCGCCTACCAGGCCAGCATCCTCGGGCTGCTGAGCAACTGAGTGCCGCTGTCAAGCTGAGTCTTCTGAGCCGAGGATAAGGATGGGGTTATCCACAGCCGCTCTGAAACTGGCGAGCGCTCGCTGCTCCCTGTGGACGAATCGGCCAGCCCAGCCAGCCACTGATTAGCGGGTCGCTCCAAGGTAAATGCCATTGATGGCGGTGTATGCGCACAGCGCTATCGGAAGCGCCTGATGGAATCCCCCTAATACAAACAGTCAGTCTCCGTCCTCCCAGTTCCAAAGGACGGAGCACA
>NZ_LXJQ01000054.1:0-42488 GCF_001728925.1 Pseudomonas sp. 1D4 | reverse complement strand
ATCGCGCTTCACCGATCCACCGCCCAACCCCGAGCCGCGCGGTGTATCGGAGCGATGGGAGGGTTCGCGGTACGGAACACCGGGAGCTGCGGGATCGGCCCGGGCGGGCTAGGCTCTGGCCTTTCCCACGCGACAGGAGCACGGACATGGAAGCGGAACGCCAGGCCATCGAGGCAGTGGTACGGGATTACGTAGAAGGCATGGTGCGGGCGGACGCGACGCGGTTGCGCAGCGCCTTCCACCCCGACAGCCGCATCGTCGGGCACTTCGGCCCGGACCTGCAGTGGCTCTCGCCGGAAGCCTTCATCACCGGCCTGCAGGCCAAGGGGCCGGTGGTGGCCGAGGGCGAAGCGCCGGTGTGGCGGCTGGAGTCCCTGGACCTCACCGGCGACACCGCCCTGGCCAAGGTCACCGACGTCTACGCCGGCCTGGACTTCACCGATTACCTCTCGCTGCTGAAGATCGACGGCCGCTGGCGCATCGTGCACAAGCTGTTCCACCTGCACGGCTAGGGCCTGTCTCCGGGTGGGTCACATTTCGTCGACCCACCCCTGGCCCCCTCGACGCCTACCCCGCCAGCACCTCGGCGAACAACTGCCGCAGCTTGTCCACATCGTTGGCCGCCAATTGACGAAGCTGCTGGGCGAGCTGTGCATGACTCGGTGCGGGCGGCAGGTTGAGGTGGTGCGGCAGGATCTCCTCACCGTCGCTCACCAGCAGGGCGAAGTGGATGCTGTTCTCCAGCTCGCGGGTGTTGCCCGGCCAGGGGTAGCTCTCCAGCGCCGCCTGGGCCTGGGCGCCGATCAGCGGCAGCGGCAGGTCGAGGCGCTGGGCGTAGATGCCGAGGAAGTACTCGGCCAGCGGCAGGATGTCGTCGGGGCGTTCGCGCAGCGGCGGCAGTTCCACGCGCCCTTCGTTGAGGTACGGGTAGAGCCGCTCGTCGAACTTGCCGGCACGCACCGCCTGGGCCAGGTCGATGCTGGTGGCGGCCACCAGGCGCACGTCCACCGGGGTCGGCTGCTGGGCGCCGACGCGGGTCACCTCGCGGCTTTCCAGGGCCGCCAGCAGGCGCGCCTGGAGCGGCAGCGGCAGGTCGCCGATCTCGTCCAGGTAGAGCGTCCCGCCATTGGCCGAGCCGAACCAGCCGGCGCGGCTGCTGGCCGAGCCGGCATGGGCGCCGGGGGCGTGGCCGAACAGTTCGGCCTCGGCGTAGGCCTTGCTGATGGCGCCGCAGTTGACCGCCACGAACAGCCCCGGCCGCTCGCTGGCGCGGTGGATCTGCCGCGCCAGCAGTTCCTTGCCGGTGCCGGTCTCGCCCTGGATCAGCACCGGCACGGCGGCCGGTGCCAGGTGTTCGATTTCCTCCCGCAGGCGCCGCGAACGGGCGTCGACGAACACCAGCGCACGGGCACGGATGCTCAGCGGGCTGCGGTCGGCGTCGGCGAAGGTCAGCAGGGGTTGGCCATTGGCTGGCTGGCTCATGGACGAAATCTCCCGCCGGGGCCTGCGCGCTGGCGGGTCCCGGACGTCACGCGATGAATGGAGGCGCGCCCGGCTCAGGCGCGCAGGCGGGCCAGTTGCTCGATGCGCCCCTGCAGGCGGTAGAGGTAGGCGAAGCCCTGCTCCCAGCGCTGGTGACCGGACTTCACGTTGATGTGCCCGGCGCCGGCGAGGAGGGCCGGCTCGGCGCCCCAGTCACGGGCCAGTTGCAGGGCCCGCTGCGGGCTGGCCGCGTGGTCGTTGTCGGAGCCCACCAGCAGCGTGGGGAACGGCAGGGCCGTGCGGGGGATCGGCGCGAAGCCGGTGAGCGCGTCCGGGCAGCCGGGGCGCTCCACATCCGCCGGGGCGACCAGCAGCGCACCGCGCACCCGACGCAGCACGTCCGGGCCGGCCTGGGCCGCCCAGTGGGCCACGGTGACGCAGCCCAGGCTGTGGGCGACGAGGATCACCGGGGTGCGCTCGGCATCGATGGCCCGCTCCAGCGCCGCCACCCAGGCCACACGGTCGGGTTGGTCCCAGTCGGCCTGCTCCACCCGCTGCGCGTTGGGCAGCGTGCGCTCCCAGTGGCTCTGCCAATGGTCGTCGGGGGAGCCCTGCCACCCTGGCAGGATCAAGTAGCGAATGGCCTGGCTGCGCATGGCGAGCCCTCCTTGCGAGACGTTCGATGAAGGGCAGTCTAGGGGCTCGCCATATACCTGTTAAGGAATAAGAATTTATTTGCTTATGCATTATTAGCCTATAGCTGCAGGTCATCCTCGTCCGCCAGGCCCGAGCGAGTAGGATGAGCCCCTCGCTCCCCAGCACCGGAACACGGCGCCATGCAGATCGACGACGAACTGACCCTGAAGAAACTGGAGACCTTCCTCGCCTTCATGCGCGCGGGAAACCTGTCCCGCGCGGCGGCGGCGCTGGGCACCAGCAACGTCAGCGTGCACCGCGCCATCCACTCCCTGGAGAGCGCCCTGCGCTGCCCGCTGTTCAAGCACGAGGGGCGCAACCTGACACCGCTGGAAAGCGCCTACGTGCTGGAGGAGAAGGCCCAGAAGCTGGTGCAGGACGTGCTCGACATGGTGCGCCTGACCCGCGAGGCGGCGGGCTTTTCCGCCGAGCGCTTCAAGCTCGGTGCGCTCTATTCGCTGACGGTGAAGACAGTGCCGCAGCTGGTGATGGGCCTGAAGATCCGCCGCAGCGAGCTGAACATCGACCTCACCCTGGGCTCCAACGCCGACCTGCTCTACCGCCTGAAGAACCTGGAGCTGGACGCCATGCTGGTGTCCCTCGACGACAGCGTCAGCGACCCGGACTGCGAGCAGCTGCCGCTGTTCTCCGACGACATCTTCCTCGCCGTGCCCACCGACTCGCCCTTCGCCGAGCAACCGGAGGTGGACCTGGCGGACCTGGCCGACTCCACCTTCATCACCCTCACCCAGGGCTTCGCCACCCACCGCGACGGCGCGCGGGTGTTCCAGCAGGCGGGCTTCGAGCCGAAGGTGGCGATGCAGGTGAACGACATCTTCACCCTGCTCAGCATGGTCAGCTCCGGGGTCGGCTACGCCCTGCTGCCCGGGCGCATCGCGGCGGTGTACGAGAACCGCGTGAAGCTCATCCCGCTGCAGGCGCGCTACCGCCTGCAGCAGCACATCGGCGTGGTCTTCCTCAAGGCCCGCGAGCGCGACCCCAACCTGCTCGCGCTGCTGGCCGAGTGCCGCATGTACAGCCTGCGGCAGTAGCTCAGCCGGCCAGGCCGCGCATCATGAAGAACAGCAGCGATGGGCCCAGCAGGCAGCCCAGCGCGGTGTAGAAGGCGGCGGTCAGGCAACCGTAGGGCACCAGCTTCGGATCGGTGGCCGCCAGGCCCCCGGCCACGCCGCTGGAGGTGCCCATCAGGCCACCGAAGATCACCGCCGTGCGCGGGTTGTTGAGGCCGATGAAGGGCGCGACGAAGGGCGTCGCCACCATCACCAGGATGGCCTTCACCAGGCCGGCTGCGATGGACAGCGCCATCACCTCGGAGCTGGCGCCGATGGCCGCGCCGGTCACCGGGCCGACGATGTAGGTCACCGCCCCCGCGCCGATGGTGGTCAGGCTCACCGCGTCGGTGTAGCCGAAGGCCAGCGCCACACCGACCCCGGCGACGAAGGAGGTGCCGATGCCGAAGAACAGCGCCACCACCCCGGACACACCGGCGCGCTTGAGTTCCTCAATGTTCACCCCGAAGGCCGTGGCGACGATGGCGAAGTCCCGCAGCATGGCGCCGCCCAGCAGGCCGATGCCGGACAGCAGCGGCACGTCCACCAGGCCCTTCTGCCCGCCGGTCATCACCCCGCCCACATAGGACAGCGCCAGGCCGAGGAAGATGGCGATGGCCGAGCCGTGCAGGCGACCCCGCGTCAGCCTGTCGGAGAGCCAGTAGGACAGCCACATGGTCACGCCGATGACGGCGAAGCCGCTGATCAGCCCGTAGCCGTTGATCACTTTCAGCATGGATTCGTACATGGCGGTCACCGTTGCGCGGGCTTCAAGGCATCAGCGTCGGGCTTCTTTTGCCCGAGACGGTCCAGCACCGGGACCATGGCGAAGCCGAGGACCACCGCCGCGATGCCGGCGAGGATCGCCATGGGCCCGCCGGACAGCGCGCCGAGCACGTTCTGCTGGGCGGCCATGGCGACCACGATGGGGATGTAGATGGCGCTCCAGAATTCCACCCCCTGCTCGCTCTTGGCGCCCATCAGGCCGCGCTTGTGCAGGGCGCTGCCGACGAAGATGAGCAGCAGCATGGCGATGCCGACACCGCCGACGTTGGCGGGAACGCCCAGGAGCTTGCCCAGGAGTTCGCCGATGAACAGGCCGAGCAGGGTACACAGGGCCAGGAAGGCCACACCGTAGATGATCATTGTTGTTGTCCTCGTGTTCGGGTCGAAGTGGCTTGTTTTTATCCTTCGAATTGCACGGCGCTTATCGGGAGTGCTCCACCTCCTGGCGCAACAGGGCGTCCAGCGTATCCAGGCGGGCGCCCTGGAAGGCGATCACCGTCCCTTTTTCGAACACCCGCCGCGCCAGGCCGCTGAGCACGGCGCCGGGGGGCAGCTCGATGAACAGGCGCACGCCGCGCTCATAGGCGGTGCGCAGGGTGCCGTGCCAGTCGACCACGCGGCACATGTTGAAGGCGAGGTCGTCGCGCAGGCGCTCCGGGTCGTGGATCGGCCGCGCGGTGGTGCCACTGAGGTAGCGGATCGCCGGGCGCCGCAGCGGCACCTCGGCAAAGGCCGCCGCCAGCTCACGGGCCGGCGCTTCCAGCAGCGGGCAGTGGGACGGCACGCTCATCGCCAGGCGCTTCGCCAGGCCGGCCCCGAGGGCGCGGGCCCGCTCGGCGACGGTGGCCATGGCGGCGTCACTGCCGGCGATGACGATCTGGTTGTCGGCGTTGAGGTTGCCGAGGAACACCGGGCCCTCGGCCTCGGCCAGCAGCCCTTCCACCGTGGTCAGGTCCAGCCCCTGCAGGGCGGTCATGCCGAAGCCCTGTGGATAAGCCCGCTGCATCAGCTCGCCACGCAGGGCCACCAGGCGCAGGGCATCGGCGAAGTCCAGGGCGCCGGCCACCACCGCCGCCGGGTAGGCGCCGATGGACAGCCCGGCGACGTAGTCCGGCGCCGGGCTGCGCGCCAGCAGCAGGCGGGCGCTGGCGACCCCGGCGATGAGCAGGCAGAGCTGCACCGCACCGGTGGAACGCAAAGCCTCGGCGCTGTCGAGCCGGGCCAGGTCCTCCCCCAGCACCTCGGCGGCCTCGTCCAGGCAGGCACGCACTTCCGGCGCTGCCGGCAGGGCCTGGAGCATGCCGGGCTGCTGGGCGCCCTGGCCGGGAAAGGCGAACAGGCTGCTCATGCCACGTCCTCCAGGGGCTGCCAGGGGTTATCCACAAGCCGCGCGCCAGCGTCGCACTTGAGCAGCACGCGGCGGGCGCTGCCGCCCCACTCGCGCAGGGCCACGCCGCCCTGGGGGGTCTGCAGTTGCAGGTCGACGCGGCAGGGCAGGTCTTCGAACAGCACCAGCAGCTCCTGCGCCCAGGCGCGCGGCAGGGGCTCGGTGGTGCGCAGCAGCAGGTCGAGGTCACTCTCTGCGTGCAGCACGTCGCGTCCGGTGGCGAGCTGGTAGCCCACCCCGCCAGTGGGCCCCCAGGGCAGGCCGAGGGCGTCCAGCAAAGGCGTCACCTGGGCCAGGGCCCGCAGGGCCGGCAGTTCCCCCGGCGCGCGCAGGCGCAGGTGCTCCGGGGCGAGGCGTCGCTGCACGGCGGCGACCGGCATGCAGGCGGCGAAACGCTCGGCCCGGGTGGCGCCACGCACCCCCACGGCCACCTGGCCCGCCGGACAGCACCCACGGCGCACCACCACCGGTTGCCCGGCGGCCAGCACCTGCCGTGCCCAGGCCGGGGCCTCGGCGGGCAGGTGGTCCGGGGCCAGGCCCCAGAGCAGGTCGTGTGGCTGGAGGCGGTCCATGGCGGGCTCCCGGCCGGGCCTTACCACTGCGCCCGCAACTGGGCGCGCACCGCCGAGGACGCGGCGCGGTTCTCGGCGCCGAGGCGGTTGGACAGGCCGGTGCCGGTGCCGATGTCCACCACGGCGCGCACCAGGCAGTCGCGCACCCGGTCGAGGTCGGCGGCGCCGGGGCTGTCGGGGTTATCCACAGCCAGGCGCTCCCACAGCAGGCCGAGGGAGGCGTAGTTGTCCAGGTCATAGGCCATGGGCGGCACCTTGGCCGCCAGGGCTTCCAGCTCGTCGACGCTGCGCAGGGTGATGCGCGCGGCAGCGGCCTTGCCCATGGCGTGGACCATCACCCCGGCGTCGTCCAGGGCGATCAGCCGCTGGGCCTGGTAGCCGTGGGCGAGAAAGGCGCCGGACATGGCCTTGCCCACCAGCAGGCCGATCACCGGGTGCCCGGCGAGGCGGGCACGGGCGTAGGCGTCCACCGCGCCGGCCAGGGCCTGGTGGATGCCCAGGGCCTCTTCGCGGCGGCCGTAGGCCTGGCTGGGCACGTCCACCACCGCCACCAGCACGCGCTTGTCGGCACGCCCGGCATCGGCCCGGATGGCGTCATCCACGGCCTTGGCCAGGCCCCAGCCTTCCAGCAGGCCCACCTCGCCGTTGCGGGCGCGGGGGAAGGGGTTGCGCGGGTCGGGCACCACGGCGATGAAGCGCGCGGCGCGGCTGCCCACCTCGCCGTCGATCACCTGCACCGAAGCGGGGAAGCCCGCCAGCGGGGTGCCGCCGGCCAGGCCGTGCAGCCAGTTCAATCCTCGGCTCATTGCAGCTCTCCCTGGTAGAGGGCGCGCACCTGGGCGGCGTCCAGTTGGTCACAGTCCTCCCCCAGCCGGGCCAGGCGGGCGAGGAATTCGTCGGGGCGGCGGCAGCGCGGGGCAGCGGGTTCACCAGCCGCCAGCAGGCCGGTCAGGGCCTCGCGCAGGGCGACCACGTCATCGGCCACGTAGGCGTCGGCCAACCCGCAGGCGTGGCGCTGTTCGCCACCGGTGAGGCTCCAGATGAAGGGCCGGTCACGGGCGTCGTACTCCTCGATGCCGGCTTCCTGCTCGATCACCTGGGGGCCGTTGAGGCCCAGGCGCGCCTCGCGGGTCACCAGCAGGTGGCTGCACAGGCCGGCGGCGATGGACATGCCGCCGAAGCAGCCCACGGCCCCGGCGATCACGCCCACCACCGGCTGGTGCTGGCGAAGGGCGACGATGGCGGCCTGGATCTCGGCGATGGCGGCCAGGCCCAGGTTGGCTTCCTGCAGGCGCACGCCGCCGGTTTCCAGCAGCAGCACGGCGGCGGTGGGGATGCCCTGGCGGTTGTCTTCCACCGCCAGTTCCAGGGCGCCGGCGATCTTCGCGCCACCCACTTCGCCCAGGCTGCCGCCCTGGAAGGCGCCCTCGATGGCGGCGATCACCAGGGGGCGGCCGTCGAGGCTGCCCTTGGCCACCACCACGCCGTCGTCGGCCTGGGGCACGATGCCCTGCTGCACCAGCCAGGGCGACATGACGCGATCAAAGGGACCGAGCAGTTCGCGGAACGTGCCGGCGTCCAGCAGTGCGCGGGCACGCTGGCGAGCGCCCAGTTCGACGAAGCTGCGGGCCGCCAGCAGGCGGGCGGTATCAGTCATGGGCCACCTCCTCCAGGGCCTGCTCCAGGCGCAGGCGCACCACCCCCGGCGTGGCGCCGAAGTCGTGGATGTCGATGTTCAGGGCCGGCAACTGCTGGCCGGCGAAGAGGCGCTGGAACAGCTGCGTCCAGCGCGGGCCGCTGCCGTTCACCGAGGTGATCACCTGGATCGCCAGGGTGCCGGCACGGCCGGGCTCCAGCAGCACTTCCAGGTCGCCGGAGCCGACGCAGCCCACCAGGGCGCGGCCGCGAGCGGGTTGCCCGGCGGGGAATTCGAAGGTCAGGGTTTCCATGTCACAGGCTCCCGGCTTGATCGAGGAACAGGCAGGCGGCCAGCAGGTCGGCGGCTCCGCCCGGGGATACGTTGAGGGCCAGCAGGCGCGCCTCCAGTGCGCGCAGCTGACGGCGCCCGGCGAGGCTGGCGGCGCCCCCGGCGGCGAGCACCGCGCGGGCACCGTCGCGGGTGGCCTGCAGCCCCTCCGGGCCGGCGCGCCAGAGCACGCAGGTGTCAGACAGCTCGGCCATGATCGCCAGCAGCGCATCGAGCCGGGCGTTCTGCTCGCCGACTCCGGCCGCGCGGCTGCGCTGCAGCTGTGGCAGGCCGTGGTCGAGGGCGGCGGGGAAGCCCAGTTGTGCTTCTTCCCGCGCACCGCGCACACCGTAGCGACGGCACACCTCGGCCCCGTGGCTGCGCGGTGCGGGGGCGGCGGGGTCGTCGATCAGGGCGATGCGGGCGGCCCGCAGGGCGATGGCGCGGGCGTCGCGGCTGTCGGGCTCCAGCGCCCAGGCCGCCACCAGCAGGCCGAGGGCCCAGATGGCCCCCCGGTGGGTGTTGACCCCAGCGGTGGTGGCGAGCATCGCCGCCTCGCCTTCGCGGCCGATGCGGCCCATGGCTTCGCGCAGGGGCACGCCGACCTCGCCGTGCTGCAGGGCAGCCTCGGCCATCTGCCGGAAACAGGGCCAGAGCGACAGCGCCGAGGCGTGCATCAGGCCCAGGTGCAGGTCGGTGTGGGCGCCGCTGCCGCGCCGGTCCACCAGGCCCGGCTTGGGCGTGAGGTCGGCCTCGTCGATCAGGGCGTCCACCGCCCGGTCCGCCAGCCAGTCGGCCAGGGGCAGGTCGGCGTCGCGTAACGTGAGTGCGCTCATCACCAACTCCTGAAGCGGGCGGGCGGGTTGTAGAGGCCGCCGGACCACTCCACCAGCTCGGCGATGCTCTTGGCGGCGAGCAGTTCGCGGCTGGCGTCGGTGCGGCGGATGCCGAGGTCCTCGGGCAGGGCGATCAGCCCTTCGCGGCGCATGCGCTCGGTGTCCCTGGGGTCGTGGCGCAGGCCGATGGCGGTGACCCCGGCGACGGCGGCGATCATGGCGCGGCGTTCCTCATCGGAGCGCGCCTTGTACAGGTAGGCGATGCCTTCCTCGGTGAGCAGGTGGGTGACGTCGTCGCCGTAGATCATGATCGGCGCCAGGGGCATGCCGGTCTTCCGGGCCACGTCGACGGCGTCGAGGGTCTCGACGAAGGTGGGTTTGCCACCTTCCTGGAAGGTCTCGACCATCTGCACCACCAGCTTCTTGCCGCGCGCCAGCAGGGCCTCGGGTTCGGCGCGCATGTCCAGCCAGGCGGGGGTGGAATGGCGCCGGCCGCGCGGGTCGTGGCCCATGTTCGGCGCACCGCCGAAGCCCGCCAGGCGGCCGCGGGTGACGGTGGAGGAATGGCCGTCGCCGTCCACCTGCAGGGTGGCGCCGATGAACAGGTCCACCGCGTATTGCCCGGCCAGTTGGCACAGCATGCGGTTGGAACGCAGGGAGCCGTCGCGGCCGGTGAAGAACACGTCCGGGCGCTGGGCGATGTAGCCCTCCATGCCCAGCTCGGTGCCGAAGCAGTGCACGCTTTCCACCCAGCCGGTCTCGATGGCGGGGATCAGCGTCGGGTGCGGGTTGAGCGTCCAGTTGCGGCAGATCTTGCCTTTCAGCCCGAGGGATTCGCCGTAGGTGGGCAGGATCAGCTCGATGGCGGCGGTGTTGAAGCCGATGCCGTGGTTGAGGGACTGGACGTTGTGTTTCTCGTAGATGCCGCGGATCGCCATCATCGCCATCAGCACGTGCACCGGCTTGATGTGGCGCGGGTCGCGGGTGAACAGCGGCTCGATGTAGAAGGGCTTGTCGGCCACCACCACGAAGTCCACCCAGGAAGCGGGGATGTCCACGCGCGGCAGGTCGCGCACGTCGTCCACCAGCTGGTTGACCTGGGCGATGACGATGCCGTCGGAGAAGGCCGTGGGCTCCACCAGGGCCGGGGTGTCCTCGGTGCTGGGGCCGGTGTAGAGGTTGCCCTCGCGGTCGGCCATGAAGCCGGCCACCAGGGTGACGTTGGGGATCAGGTCCACCACCAGCCGCGAGTACAGCTCGATGTAGGTGTGGATGGCGCCGACTTCCAGCAGGCCGTCTTCCATCAGTTGGCCGATGCGCAGGCTCTGCGGGCCGGCGAAAGAGAAGTCCAGCGTGCGGGCGATGCCGCGCTCGAACAGGTCCAGGTGCTCGGCGCGGCTGACGCTGGGCATGATCATGTGCAGGTCGTGCAGGCGGCCGGGGTCGACCTTGGCCAGGGCGCGGGAGAGGAAGTCCGCCTGCTTCTGGTTGTTGCCTTCGAGTACCACCCGGTCGCCGGGGGCGATCAGGGCTTCGAGGGCCTCGACGATGCGCTCGCCGGGCAGCACCGCGCCGTCGGCGAGGTGGCGCACGCGGTCGAGGCGGCGCTGCTTTTCCGCGCGCCGACGCGACCACTGCGGCGGGGAGGTGGGTGTTGTTGTCATGGTGGCTCCACGGGTTCCGCTGTCGTGGAGCGCACCTTAGGAGCGCGGCCGATGGGTCATCAATCAAGCCCGGCGGCGGATCGTTACGGTGAGGTTAACGATCCATCGCGATATCTGCTCGGAGCGTCGCCAGATGTAGGGTGGACCACGCTCCATCGGTCCACCACGCAGTGCCGACCGGGGCTCCGATGGTGGACGTGAAAGGCGACGCCCCCTGCGCGCTGCGCCGGGAGGAAGCGGAGCACCCGGCCGATCTTTGACAGAAGCCAACCCGCCCCCGAGCATCCCCTGTCCACAACGGAGGAGACTCCCGTATGACGCGCTTTATCGCCCACACCGCCCATCGAAGCGAGTTTCCCGAACCGCTGGCATTCACGGCCGGCGAGCCCCTGGTGATCGGCGAGTGCTACGACGGCCAGGAAGGCTGGGAGCACTGGTATTTCTGCACCCTGCCCGGAACCCCCTCGCAACCCGGCGGCTGGGTGCCGGCCCAGGTGATCGAGTGGGGGGACGTGGTGGACGGCATCCAGCACGGCCGAGCCCGGGAGGACTACACGGCGCGCGAGCTGGACGTGGAGTGCGGCGACATGCTTCAAGGGGGCCGGCAGCTTAATGGCTGGGTTTGGTGCGAACACCTGCCGTCCCTGCGCACGGGCTGGGTGCCCTTGTCCGTGCTGGAGGCGCTGGCCTCGTAGCGGCTTCCCGATACCGGATGTAGGGTGGACCACGCTCCATCGGTCCACCACGCGGTGCCGACCGGGGCTCCGATGGTGGACGTGAAAAGCGACGTCCACCCTACGGGACTGGGGGGGCGGGTTCATCCGCGATGGCCTGCGCATCAGGGGCGCCGGCTGTACGGGTAGCCCGGGCTTCAGCCCGGGAACCCCTGGCAGGTATGGGCGCGCGTGCCATTCCCCGGACTGAAGTCCGGGCTACGGGTGATGTGCCGGCGAGGCTACCTTGTGTGAGCGGATTCATCCGCGAAAGCCCAGCACCGCGATCTCGCGCAATGCCGGACGCAGGGTGGACCGGTACTCAGAACGCCAGGGTGCTGGAAAGCTGCACCAGGCGCGGGTCGCCGATGGAGACGTTCCACTGGTTCACCGAGGAGCTGTAGTAGGTCTTGTCGAAGAGGTTCTTCACGTTGAGCTGGAGCTTGAGGCGCTTGTCGTTGCCCAGGGGCGTTTCGTAGCTGGCGAAGGCGTCGGCGACGGTGTAGTGGGGCAGTTCGAAGCTGTTGGCGACATCACCCTCACGGGAACCCACATAGCGACCGCCCAGGCCGGCGCGCAGGCGGTCGCCGTCGAACAGCGGACCGAAGTCGTAGACTGCCGAGAGCGAGGCGGTACGCCGGGCGACGTTCTGCAGTTCATTGCCCTTGTAGAGCGGGTCCTTGGTCAGCTCCGCATCCAGCCACGCAAAGGTGCCGATCAGGCTGAGGTTGTCGGTGACCTGACCGGTCACATCCAGCTCGATGCCCCGTGAGCGGACTTCGCCAACCGCGCGGTTGGAGCCATCGAGTTCGGTCACCGCGACGTTCTCCTTGACGATGTCGAACAGCGCCAGGGTGCCGGTGATACGTCCCGGCATGTCCAACTTGGCGCCGATCTCCCAGCTTTTGCCTTCCTCCGGCGCCATTTCGTTCACCGATCCGGTGCCGGTCAAGGGCGCAATGGTGGAGTTGGGCTTGAACGATTCGGTGTAACCGCCGTAGAGGGACAGCTCGTCGGTCATCTTGTAGACCAGGCCGACCCTGGGCACCCAGAGCTGGCCGTCGATGTCGGTGTTCTTGGTGAACGGGCGGCCCCGGCCGGCGAGCTGGTCGTAGAGCTGGTAGCGGGCGCCGGCGATGAAGATCCACTGCTCGTTGAGGTGCACCGAGTCCTGGAAGAAGGCGGACTGGCTGACCACGCGGTCGGTCTGGTCGCTGTCGCCGGCGGCCACCGTGGTGGGCACCGGCACCTGCCCGTATACCGGGCTCCAGGGGTTGAAGCCGAGGCTGGTGGTCTGGCGGATCAGGTCCTCGCGGAAGAACTTGCGGTACTCGTGGTCCACACCCATCAGCAGGTCGTGCTGCATGCCGCCCAGTTGCACCTGGCCGTCCAGGTCGAAGGTGGCGAAGTGCTCGGTGCTCACCGCGCCCCGGGTGCCGTCCAGGCGGCGCCTGAGGGTGCCGTTGGCGTTCCGGCTCTGTACCCGCGCCTGGTAGTCGTCGTAGGTGTCGCGGTTGTAGCTGTAGGCGAAGTGGGCCTTCCAGGCCTCGTTCAGTTGGTGTTCGAGGTCGAGGATCATCAGGTCCGAGCGGCCCTCGGTGACGTTGTAGGGCTCGTCCAGGCGGCGCTCGGCGGGCACCGCCAGGGGCTTGCCGTTGATGAAGACGGTGCCGCGGTCAAAGGGGGTGCTGTACTCGCGGTGCTCGAAGCTGAGGTTCACCGTGGTGTCTTCGCCGTACCAGGCGATGGAGGGGGCGAAGGTCTTGTCGCGGCTGTGGCCGAAGTTGCGCCAGTAGTCGGCGTCGTCGTAGTCGGCGATAACCCGGTAGGCCAGGCCGGAATCCCCCAGGGGGCCGGTGACGTCGAGGGTGCCGCCGCTGCCGTCCTTGCCGTCGCCGTAGGTGGAGGCGCGCGCGGTGATGGCGCGGTAGGCCTGCAGCTGCGGTTTCTTGCTGATGACGTTGATCACGCCGCCCGGGTCGAGGATGCCGTAGAGCATCGAGGACGGGCCCTTGAGCACTTCCACGCGCTCGGCGCTGGCGGTGAGGTTACGGCCCTGGATGGTGCGCATGCCGTCGCGCAGGATCGAGCCGTCGCGGTTGTCGCCGAAGCCGCGTTTCATCACCGCGTCCAGGGTGCTGCCGAGGGTGTTGGCCTGGGTGATGCCGCTGACGTTGGCCAGGGCGTCGTCGAGGTTCTGTGGCTGCTGGTCCACCAGCACCTGGGCCGGGACCACGGCCACCGCCTGGGGGATGTCCAGCAGCGGGGTGTCGCTGCGGGCCAGGCGGGTGGTGGGCGGTGGCTGGTAGCTGGCGGCGCTTTCCGCCTGGCGGGTGCCGTCGACGTTCACCGCGCCCAGGTCGAGGGCGTCGGAGCTGGCCACCGGCACCAGCGTCAGGGTCCCCGGCGCTGCCTCGGTGAAGCTGAAACCGCTGCCGGCCAGCAGACGCGCCAGGGCCTGCTCGGCGCTCATCCGGCCCTTCACGCTGGGTGCATTGCGCCCTTCCGGCAGGGCCTGGGTGTAGACCACCGCCAGCCCGGTGCTGCGGGTGAAGGCGGCCAGGGCCGGGGCCAGGGGTTGCGCCTCGAGGGCGAAGACCTGCTCCTGCGCCAGCGCCGCCGGGGCCTCGGCCAGGGCCTGGGGCGCCCAGGGGATGCTCCCCAGGGCGAGCAGTGCCGAGACCAGTCCGAGGCGCTTGAAGGCGCCGCGCTGCAACCGCGATGAGCTGTGATTCATGTAAGGCGTACCCCTGGCTGTGGCTTTTAGTTGCGAATAAATCGCATTCCATCACCCCTACACGGATGCCGAGCGGGAACACCTCACCCCTGCCCTGAAGTTTTTTCCACAGGCGGCAGGCGACGTCGGAACGACGCAGGCGGTTTTCCACAGGCCACGGCGTTGCCGTGACCGCCAGGCGGGGGAGACGCGAGAAGGAAGGGCGGCGGAACGTGGCTGACAGCTCAGCGCAGGACCATCACCCGGCCCAGCACTTCGTGGCGCTGGAAGCCGAGCACGGCGCCCAGGGCATCCACCACGGCGCGGGGGTCGTTGTTGGGGAAGCTGCCGCTGACCCGTTGCCCGGCGAGGTCGGTGTCCAGCAGCAGGATGCGGCCCGGGTAGTAGCGGCCCAGCTCGTCGAGCACGTCGGCCAGCGGCGTCTTGTAGAAGGTCAGCCGGCCCTGGCGCCAGGCCAGTTGGGCCTCGGCATCCACCGGGTAGACCTCGCCCCCGCGGCCGTCGAGGTAACGCACCTGCTGGTTGGCGGTGAGCACCTGCTGCGGGGCATCCGCCCGGGCACGGACGCCCACCCGCCCCTGCTCCACGGTGACCCGTGCGCCGCCGAGCTGCAGGCGCACGCCAAAGCGGGTGCCCAGCACGCGGGCTTCGCCACCGGCCGCCTCCACCACGAAGGGCGGCTCGCCATGGGTGACCTGGAAGTAGGCACCGCCCCGGTGCAGCACCACATGGCGCTCGTCGGCGCGGTAGTCGACGCTGAGGGCGCTGTCGGCATCCAGCACCACCCGGGAGCCGTCGGCCAGGGTGAGGGTGCGTACTTCGCCCGGCGCGGACACGTAGTCGGCGCCCAGGTCCTGCAGGCGGTCCAGCGGGTGCCAGCCACCGGCCCACACCATCAGCACCAGACTGGCGGCCATGGCCAGCACGCCGCCCCAGCGGGTGCGCCGGTGCGAGGGCACGGGACGCGGCGCCAGGTACTGGCGCAACTGGTCCGCCTCCTCCTCTGCCAGCAGCGCGGCGGCCGGCCAGGTGCGGCGCCAGAGCGCCTCGGCCTGGGCGTAGGCATCGAGATGGCGAACATCGGCGTAGAGCCAGCGCTCGAAGGCTTCGCGCTGGCCGGCATCGGGATCGTCCTGCATGCGCCCCGCCCACAGCCAGGCCGCCTGCTCGACGGCGCTCTGGCGAGGGCTGGCCGCTGGCGGCCGTTGTGGATCGGGCTTCATCAGGTCGCGCTCCCGGGCGATGGGCTGGCGGCGGGCTCCGTCAGGCTGGCCTTGCAGGCCTCCAAGGCGCGCATCATATGTTTTTCCACCGCGCTCTGGGACAGCCCCATGGCCTGGGCGATCTCGCCGTAGGTGCGGCCGTGGATGCGGTTGAGCAGGAAGATGTGCCGGGTGCGTTCGGGCAGCGCACGCAGGGCTGCCTGTACGTGGCGCAGGTCGTGGCCGGCGGCCAGGGCCGCCTCCGGGTCGGCGGGCTCCGGCAGGTGCTGCTCGGCCAGCAGGCCGGCTTCGGTGCGCGAGCGCGAACCTTCGCTGCGCAGGTGGTCGATGGCCATGTTGCGCGCGCTGCGCAGCAGGTAGGTGGCGAGGTCCTCCACCTGGGCGTCGGCCCGCCGCCAGAAGCGCAGGAACAGCTCCTGCACCAGGTCCGCCGCCGTGGCCCGGCAGCGCACCCGGCGATTCACCAGCGCCTCCATGCGCGAACGCTCGGCGAGGAAGGTGCGCAGCAGCACCTCGCGCGGCGCGGCTTTCGCGCGCTCGGCCTCGGCAAGGGTCGGCGGGAGGGGCTGGTCGGGCATGGAGAAGCCGGCGGGGCCAGGAAGGGAGCGAGATGATAATGCTTATCAAATAGACCTGACTAGGGACGCTTCCCCTGCCGCCGACCGGTGACAACCCTTAAACTGGCCGCCCCATGGACGACACGACCCCACCCCGAATGGACAAACGCCTCACTACCCTCAGCAAGTACCTCAGCTACCTCCTGCGCCACCAGCCCGGTGCCATCGGCCTGACCCTGGACCGCGAAGGCTGGGCCGACCTCGACACCCTCATCCGCCTCGCCCGCGCCGCTGGCCAGGCCATCGACCGCGAGCAGGTGCTGGAGGTGGTGGTGAGCAACGACAAGAAGCGCTTCAGCCTCTCCGACGACGGTCAGCGCATCCGCGCCGCCCAGGGCCACACCGCTGCCGGCGTGGCCATCGACTACGTCGAGCAGGTGCCGCCGGAGCACCTTTTCCACGGCACCGCCTCGCGCTTCATGGACGCCATCCGCGCCGAGGGCCTGCGCCCCGGCAATCGCCACCATGTGCACCTCTCGGACCAGCGCGACACCGCCATCGCCGTCGGCACCCGCTACGGCCGACCGGTGCTGCTGCGCATCGCCGCCGCACGCATGCACCAGGCCGGGCATCGCTTCTACCGGGCGGACAACGGCGTGTGGCTGACCGATGCCGTGCCGCCTGCGCTCTTTGAGGTGGAGGAGTGAAGGGAGAGCACGTTTCGTCGGTGCTCGCCCGTGACTCCGCTGGTGGACGTGAAGAGCGACGTCCGCACTACGCAGCAGGCAGCGCTATGTGGACGAGACGGGGGTGATCCTCAGCGAGTCGCCGTTCCAGCCGTAGGGGCGGGGGTAGGGTGGACCCCGCTTCACCGGTCCACCGACGGTGCTCACCCGAGGCTCCGCTGGTGGACGTGAAATGCGACGTCCACCCTACGAGGGCAATCGGCTACACCTGCACGATCTGGTTCTTGCCGTTGCGCTTGGCGGTGTACATGGCCTCGTCGGCGCGGGTGTAGAGCTGTTCGAGGGTGTCGCCGGGGCGCAGGGTGGTGAGGCCCTGGCTGAGGGTGACGTTGAACACCTTGCCGTTGGCGCTGAACGACAGCCGCTGCACTTCGCGCTCCAGGCGCTCGGCCACTTGCAGGGCCTGGGCCGGGTCGCAGCCGGGGAACACGGCGGCGAATTCCTCGCCGCCGATGCGGCCGAAGTGGTCGACCCGCCGCAAGGCACCCGCGCCGCACCGTGCGATGCGCTGCAGCACCACGTCGCCCACCTGGTGGCCGAAGGTGTCGTTGACCTGCTTGAAGTCATCGATGTCCAGCAGCAGGAAGGCCAGGGGCCGTTGGTAACGCTCGGCGACGTCCAGCTCGCGCTGGGCGCTTTCGAAGAAGTGCCGGCGGTTGCTGGTGCCGGTCAGCACGTCGGTGGTGGCCAGGCGCTGCAGTTCGGCCTCCAGGGTCTTCTTCTCGGTGATGTCTTCGGCGATGCCCACCACCAGGGTGGTCTGCCCGGCCTGGCCCTGGCGGCTGACGAAGCACTTGTCACTGAGCCAGCGCACCTGGCCGTCGCCGCGGAAGATGCGGTACTCGCGGGCCTCGATGGCGCCCTTTTCCAGCACCTGGGCGAGGCTGCTGGCGGCGTACTCGACGTCGTCGGGGTAGATGCAGTTGCGCCATTCGTTGACGTCCACCATCAGCAGCTCGGCCGGGCGGCCGAACAGGCGCTCGTAGTGGGGGCTGACGTAGACGATCTTCTGCGCCTCCCAGTCCAGTGCCCAGAGGACGGCGTTGACGCTGCCCAGCAGCACGTTGAACAGCGCCTCGCGTTCGCGCAGGCGCTCCACCTCACCCCGGCTGTGCAGCAGCGCCAGGGTGAGCTTTTCCGCCTCGCTGGGTATTTCGTCCAGGTTTTCCATCCGTCCCATAGCCTTCCTTCGCGTCCTCGATCGGGTTGAACCCGCCCATCCCGGGCAGGCGGTGCAAGGCCGAATCACACATGGCTCTGATGGCGGGTGGCGGCAAAACGGTTGAGGAGCCGGTGCAGGACGAACACCGCAAGGAGGGTGACGAAGACCGCTACGCAAACCGAACTGAGCCGATAGGCCAGGCTGAACATCATGTCGTGACTCGGCGTCAGGTATTGACCGAAAACGATGGCCAAAGTTGTCAGCGCGCCGAAGCCAACCCCCTGTGCACCCTCCAATACGTGCACCCGGGCACAGAAAAACGCGGCGATCCAGTACAGCGAGGTGACGAGCGGTAGTACGTCGTAGTGGTCGTAGAGCAGCAGTTGCAGGCTGAGGGCGATGACGCAGCCGAGCAGGGTTCCGAGGGCGCGGATACGCCCGGCGAAGCGGATGCCGTGCCAGTGCATCGGAAACAGCACCAGGATCGAGGCGATCTGGGCCGACAGCGAGTCCCTGAGGTCGAGGGCCTGGAAGAGCATGAAGGACAGCGTGGCGAGGCTGGCGCCGAGCACGGCCTCGTGGCGCCGGCTGGGCAGGTCCTTCTCCGGGAGGACGCGGGGCGCGCGCGGCTCGGCGTCGGGGAAGAGGTAGAACATCAGCCAGGCGATCAGCACCGTGAGGCCGGCGGCCACCAGGTTGCTGGCCACCAGGTCGTAGAGGTGGGTGTCTGGGTAGCTGGCGAAGTGCAGTTGCATGGAGAGGAACACGCAGCCCAGGGCGCCGAACAGGAACAGCGGGCCGCGCGCCATGAGGGCGAAGCGCCAGAGGAAGGCGAGGAATACCAGGGGCACGATGAGCAGCGGGCGGTCGCCGAACAGGCCGTAGATGACCAGCGTCTCCAGGCTCACCAGCACCGCCTGGGCGAGGAACTGGCGGATCAGGTGGGCGTTGAGGGTGGGCAGCAGGCCGAGCAGCAGCATGGGGTAGACGCAGAAGAACGAGCCGTTGTCCCAGTTCATCAGCTTGCAGACGAACAGCCCGAGGGTGCCGCCGCAGGCCAGGCGCAGGCACTGGCGCAGGCCGTTTTCGTCGAGGGCGCGCTTCATTGTCGGACTCAGTAGATGTAGTGGAGCCAGGCGATGAGGCGGATCTGCGCGCGGCCCAGGGCGCTGGCCAGCGGCGAGGCGTGGGGGTAGAGCTGCACCGTGGCCTTGGCGCCGCTGGGCAGGGGCGCCTCGGGCGCCTGCTCCAGCACCACGTGCAGGCGCTGGCGCTGGGCGTCGCGGACCCAGCGGTCGGAGCTGGCGGGAGCCGCCAGGTCGCCGTTGGCATCGAGCTGGCCCTCGCGCACGCCGGCGTCGATGGCGCTGACCCGGGCCGGGAAGATGTGCCCCGGCCAGGCGTCGAAGACCACGGCGGCGGCATCGCCCGGGCCGACGTAGCGCAGGGCCTTTTCGCGGAAGTCGGCGCTGATGTCCACCTCGTCGGCCACCAGGGCCGCCACCGGGGTGCCGGCGGCGACGTAGGCGCCCGGCGAGAGCTGCAGGTTGCTGACCACCCCGGCGCGCTCGGCGCGGACCTCGGTGTAGGCCAGTTGCAGGCGGGCCTGCTCCAGCTGGTTGCGGGCCTGGCGCAGGCGCAGGTTGTCGGCGCCTGCGGTGCCCCGGCGAGCCTCCTGCTCGCGGACGTGTGCCTGGGCGGCGAGGACGTCGGCGCGGGCGGCGCTGCGGCGCGACTCGGTCTGTTCGTAGAGCTGGCGGGAGACGTGCTGGGTCTGCACCAGGCGTGCAAGGCGGTCGGTCTCGCGCTCCAGCTCGCGGGCGGTCACCTCGGCGGCATGCAGCGAGGCCCGGGCGGCGGCCAGGCCGGCATCCAGCTCGGCGTTGTCCCGCGCGGCCGCCTCCACGGCCAGCTCGGCGGCAGCCACGGCGAGGCGATAGGGCTCGGGGTCGAGGCGGAACAGCACCTGGCCGGCCTCCACATGGCGGTTGTTGACCACCGCCACGTCCAGCACCTGGCCGCCGACGCGGGGCGCCAGGCGCACCACCGGGCGGGTCAGTTGGGCCTGGGGCGTGACGGGCATCCACAGGTCGGCGGCAAGGAAGTAGGCGAACAGCAGGACGAAGGCGACGATGGCGGTGCGGACCCGGCGCGCGAAGCGTTGATCGGGGGTCATGGATTACCTCTGGCGGCGCTGGACGAACAGGCCGCAAGGCCACGGAACGGGCCGGAAGGCGGCACACCAGCGAAATGGGAAACAGTTCGGCACGGCAGTATATTGGGCCGCTTTTCCCTGATAATCAGCGCCCCCAGAGAAGCAGCCTTGCGCGAGGAGTAACAATGGACACCCTGAACAGCATGCGTGTGTTCGTTCGCGTCATCGAGACCGGCAGCTTCACCGCCGCCGCCCAGGCCCTGGACCTGTCCACCGCCCAGGTGTCGCGCCTGGTGTCGGAGCTGGAGCAGCAGCTGCAGGCCCGGTTGCTGCACCGCACCACGCGGCGCCTGGGGCTGACGGAAGTGGGCGAGCGTTACCTGCAGCGCTGCCGCTCGATCCTCGACGAGGTGGACCAGGCCGCCGCCGAGGCGCGCGGGGCGCACCTCAAGCCCAGCGGCCGCCTGCGGGTGCACACCATGACCGGCCTCGGCCTGCAGCACGTCACCGGGCTGGTGGCCCGCTACAGCGCGCTGTACCCGGAGGTGGTGGTGGAGTTGACGCTGTCGCAGCGCAACCCCGCCCCCATCGAGGACGGCCAGGACGTGGTGCTGACCTTCGCCCGCGAGCTGCCGGACTCCCAGCGCATCGCCCAGTCCCTGGGGCAGATGTACAGCGTGCTCTGCGCCTCGCCCGACTACCTGGCCCGCCACGGCGTGCCCACTGGTCCGGCGGACCTGCGCCGGCACCGCTACCTGCGCCTGCTGGACCCGCTCTACCAGGACAACTGGACCCTGAGCGACGAGCACGGCGAATACGACGTGCTGCCGGCGGAGGCCTTCCAGGTGAACGTGGCCGAGTCCCTGGCGCGGGCGGCCCAGGCCGGCATGGGCTTCTGCCTGCTGCCCTCCTTCGTCGCCTGCCAGCCGTTACGCGAAGGCAGCCTGCTGCGGCTGCTGCCGGAACACCGCCTGCGCGAGCGCAACATCTATGCGATCTACCCGTCGCGGCATTTCATCGACGCGAAGATCCGCACCTGGGTGGACTTCCTCAAGGCCGAACTGCCGCCGCTGTTCGCCCAGGACGACGCGGTGCTGGACGACCCTCGGCACTGGGCGCGACCGAGCTCATTGTTGCGCTAGAAGCAATTGTGATTCACCTGCCTGGCGGTTTTTCGGGGTGGGGCCGACGCCTAAGATGGCCCCCGTTCCCAGATGCATCCCGCCGAGGATCACGCCATGCAGCGCAATCTCCTTGTTACTGCCAGCTTCGCCGCTTTCGCCCTGTCCTTCGCCCAGTTCTCCTTCGCTGAAGAGTCCTCTGCCTTTGTTGCGCGAAATGCGCAGTATCAGCAGCGCGCCATCGAGGCCGCTCATGAGCACGCCGTCGCCCGGCAAGGCGCCGAGCAACCAGCCGACACCGCCCAGGACAGTTGAGTGACCGCGTTTCCTTCCTTCCCTGACCTCCTGACACCGGGTATCCGCTCCTAACCCGCCCGGTGTCCTGTTCCAGCCGCCCCTCCCCGGGCGGTTTTTTTTGCGCGCTCGTTGGGTGGACGGCTGGGTGGCGTGATGCGCGGGCATGAAAAAGGCCGGCATGTGCCGGCCTTTCCGTAACCCGCTGGACCTCAGGCAGTCGCCGGGCGCAGCGAGTAGGTCTTGAGCTGCTCGGCGAAGTCCCGCAGGGACTGGATGCCGCTGGCCTCGGCCTCGTGTACCCACTGCTTGATGGCTTCGAGCATCTCGTGACCGTTGGCGCTGGTCTTGGCCCAGATGTGCTGCAGGGCCAGGCGCTTCTCGTAGATGGTGCGCAGGGCCTGGCTCTGCTCCAGCATGGCGGCGATGCGGGCGTGGTGGCCGTCGTCCAGCAGGCTGGTCTCGCGGGAAAGCAGGCGCTTGGCGCGGCGGAACAGGTGGCGGACCGACTCGTCGGCCTTGGCCAGCTCCTGCTTCACCAGCGGGGCGATCACCAGGCGGCGGTATTGGGCCATGATCTGGAAGCGGTTGTTGAGGATGGCCATGGCGGTGTCCATGTCCAGGTTGCCCTTGCCGGCGACCTGGTGGGCGATGGGCGCCACGCGCTGCACCTTGGCCAGGCCGAACAGGCTGAACAGCTTGATCCAGGCCCAGCCCAGGTCGAACTCCCACTTCTTCACCGAGAGCTTGGCGGAGTTGGGGTAGGTGTGGTGGTTGTTGTGCAGCTCTTCGCCGCCGATGAGGATGCCCCAGGGCACCAGGTTGGTAGCGGCGTCGCGGCATTCGAAGTTGCGGTAGCCGATGGCGTGGCCGAGGCCATTGATGACGCCGGCGGCCCAGACGGGGATCCACATCATCTGTACGGCCCAGACGGTCATGCCGGCGACGCCGAACAGCGCCAGGTCGATGATCGCCATCAGGGTCACGCCGCCGATGGGGTAGCGCGAGTAGACGTTGCGTTCGAGCCAGTCATCGGGGCAGTTCTTGCCGTAGATGCGCAGGGTCTCCTCGTTGCGGGCCTCTTCACGGTAGAGTTCCGCACCGCGCCGCAACACGGTGGCAAGGCCCTTGTGCACGGGGCTGTGGGGATCGTCCGCGGTTTCGCACTTGGCGTGGTGCTTGCGGTGGATGGCCGTCCATTCACGGGTGTTCATGGCGGTGGTCAGCCACAGCCAGAACCGGAAGAAGTGCTTGAGGGCCGGATGGAGTTCGAGGGAACGATGGGCGGAGTAGCGATGCAGGTAGACCGTGACGCTGACGATGGTGATGTGGGTCATCACCAGGGTGACTGCCACGAGCTGCCAGGCCGACAGGTCGAGAAAACCGTTGTACCACATGGGGTGCATAACCTCGGGGGAAGAAGGAACGAGATCTGCCCGCGATGATTTGTCGGACAAACGGCCCCATTATCCCCAAGCTTCGTGAGAAAACCATCCTGTTCTTTAGATAAGAAAGAGATGAATGCGCGTTCATCTATAATGCGCAACCGATCACAAATCCGACACGGCCCCGACCACCCCATGAGAGCCCGATTCAGCGCCATGCGCGTGGTGCTGCCCTATTTCCTGCTGTCCTGCCTGTGGGTCATCTTCAGTGATCGCCTGCTGCGCCAGCTACCGCTCGGCGATGCCCAGCGCGACCTGCTGCAATCGGCGAAGGGCCTGTTCTTCGTGCTGCTCAGCAGCGCTTTCCTCTATCTGCTGATCTGCCTGTACCTGCGCCGCCTGAGGGCCTACCTGCAGGCGCGCCGGGAGCAGGACGCCAGTCTGCGCCAGGCGGCGGCGGTGTTCGACAGCACCCAGGAAGGGGTGCTGGTCACCGATGCGGAGCAGCGCATCGTCCACGTCAACCGGGCCTTC
This sequence comes from Pseudomonas sp. 1D4, assembly GCF_001728925.1. Taxonomy (NCBI): domain Bacteria; kingdom Pseudomonadati; phylum Pseudomonadota; class Gammaproteobacteria; order Pseudomonadales; family Pseudomonadaceae; genus Pseudomonas; species Pseudomonas sp. 1D4. The sequence continues at coordinate 19,402 of NZ_LXJQ01000054.1, read as the reverse complement.
GCCCGCATCACCGGCTACAGCGAGGAGGAGGTGATCGGCCGCACGCCGATGCTCTTCAAGTCCGGCCGGCACGATGGCGCGTTCTACCAGTCGATGTGGAGTGCCCTGGCCAACCGCAACGAGTGGAGCGGGGAGATCTGGAACCGCCGGCGCAACGGCGAGACCTACCCGCTGTGGCAGAACATCCGCGCCATCCACGACGAGGACGGGGCACTGACCCACTACGTGGCGGTGTTCTCCGACATCAGCGCCATCAAGCGCTCGCAGAACGAGCTGGACTTCCTCGCCCACCACGACCCGCTGACCGGCCTGCCCAACCGTCTGCTGTTCACCGAGCGCGTGGAGCACGCCCTGGAGCGGGCCCGCCGGGAAGGCCGCGAGGGGATCGTGGTGCTGCTGGACCTGGACCACTTCAAACACATCAACGAAAGCCTTGGCCATAACGTCGGCGACCAGTTGCTCAAGGCCGTGGGCGAGCGCCTGGGCCCGCTGGCCGAGGGCGGCATGACCCTGGCCCGATTGGGGGGCGACGAGTTCGGCCTGCTGGCCGAACGGTGCAGCGCCGAGCAGGCAGCCGACCTCGCCGGGCGCATCCAGCAGCGCCTGGAGGCGCCCTTCGAATCCGGGGGCCGCGCCCTGTTCATGAGCGCCAGCCTGGGCATCACCCGCTTTCCCGACGATGCCGCCAATGTCGAGCAGGTGCTGCGCAACGCCGATTCGGCCCTGTTCAAGGCCAAGAGCGCGGGCCGCGAGACCTTCGCCTTCTACAGCCACGACCTCACCGAGCAGGCCCGCCAGCGGGTGGAGCTGGTCAGCGCCCTGCGTCAGGCTCTGGAGCAGGACGAGCTGCGGGTCTACTACCAGCCGATCCACGCCCTGACCACCGGCCGCCTGCTGGGGGCCGAAGCCCTGGTGCGCTGGGAGCACCCGCAACGCGGGCTGGTGCCGCCTGGCGAGTTCCTCCCGGTGGCGGAGGAAAGCGGCCTGGTGGGCGCCATCGATGCCTGGGTGCTGGAGCGCGCCTGCCGTCAGATGCAGAGCTGGAGCGAGCGCGGCCTGACCCTGTCGTTCATGTCGGTGAACGTATCCTGCCGCCTGTTCAACCGCGGTGAGCTGGACACCCGTGTCGCCCGCGTGCTCAGGGAAACCGGCCTGGAACCGGCACGCCTGGAGCTGGAAATCACCGAAAGCGCGGTGATGGAAGATCCGGACACCGCCCTGGAGCTGCTCCAGCGCCTCTGCGCCCTGGGCGTGCGCCTGGCCATCGATGACTTCGGTACGGGCTATTCCTCCCTGCAGCGCCTCAAGCGCCTGCCGGTGCAGAAACTGAAGATCGACCAGAGCTTCGTGCGCAACCTGCCCCAGGACCAGGACGACATGGCCATCGCCCGCGCGGTGACTGCCCTCGGCCACAGCCTGGGCCTGCAGGTACTGGCCGAAGGCATCGAGCGCCAGGAGCAGATCGAGACGCTGCTGGGTCTGGGCTGCGACCAGGGCCAGGGCTACCTGTTCAACCGCCCGCGCCCCGCGGCGGAGCTGGAGGCGGAGTGGTACCAGGTGACTCACCCGCAGGAGCACCCGGAGCAGATTCCTCTGATCTGACGCCAACCTGCAAGAAGGTTATATAAAAATTCTTAAATAGTATTTTTAAGAATATTCACGCCTTGCTTAAATGCGCCCACGCCGCGCGAACAACCCTGTTCATCGACGCGGGGCCTCTTATCAAGGAGCACGATCATGAGCGCAACCCTCCGTAGCATCGACGGGCAGGACGAGGCCAGCATCCTGCGCGAAATCCAGAATGCACTGAACGGCCTGCGGTTCGGTGCCGTCGAGATCACCGTCCACAACGGGCAGGTGGTCCAGATCGAACGCAAGGAAAAATTCCGCCTGCAGCAACCGGCCAAGCACGGTTGAGACACGCGCCCGACTGGACATCCGGAGGGCTGCCGCGCCGATCGCTTCGGCGGGCCACCCGCACGCTGCCGCTCGGCCGTGCCCAATGACAACACCCTCGCCGACACGACCGAATTCTGAGGAGCCTCCATGTCCATCCGCCGTTTCGCCCTGGCCAGCCTGGCCGGTGCCCTGCTTTCCACCCTGGTGGTCGGCCCTGTGGCCGCCGCGACCGAACTGCTCAACGTCTCCTACGACCCGACCCGTGAGCTGTACCAGGCCTACAACGCTGCCTTCGCCAAGCACTGGAAAGCCCAGGGTGGCGAAGACGTGAAGATCCAGCAATCCCACGGTGGCTCGGGCAAGCAGGCACGTGCGGTGATCGACGGCCTCAAGGCCGACGTGGTGACCCTGGCGCTGGCCGGCGACATCGACGAGCTTCAGAGGCTGGGCAAGCTGATCCCCGAGAACTGGCAGGCGCGCCTGCCGGACAACAGCACCCCCTACACCTCGACCATTGTGTTCCTGGTGCGCAAGGGCAACCCCAAGGGCATCAAGGACTGGGGCGACCTGACCAAAGAAGGCGTGGAAGTCATCACTCCGAACCCGAAGACCTCCGGTGGCGCCCGCTGGAACTTCCTGGCCGCATGGGCCTGGGCCAAGAAGCAGTACGGCAGTGACGCCAAGGCCCAGGAATACGTGCAGGCCCTGTACAAGCACGTGCCGGTTCTCGACACTGGCGCCCGCGGTTCGACCATCACCTTTGTCAACAACAACATCGGCGACGTGTTGCTGGCCTGGGAGAACGAAGCCTTCCTGGCCCTCAAGGAGCAGGGTGGCGAGAACTTCGAGATCATCGCGCCCAGCCTGTCGATCCTCGCCGAGCCACCGGTTTCCGTGGTCGACAAGAACGTCGACAAGAAGGGCACCCGCAAGGTCGCCGAAGCCTACCTGCAGTACCTGTACAGCGAGGAAGGCCAGCGCATCGCCGCGCAGAACTTCTACCGCCCGCGCAACGCGAAGGTCGCTGCCGAGTTCGCCAACCAGTTCCCGAAACTGGAGCTGGTCACCGTGGACAAGGACTTCAACGGCTGGAAGGAAGCGCAACCGAAGTTCTTCAACGACGGCGGCATCTTCGACCAGATCTACCAGGCGCAATGACGCGCCGCTGAAGCAGAAACAAGGGCGGGTTCCAGTTCCGCCCGGACAAGGGGAAGCGCGAGCTTCCCTTTGCCGTGCCCGGGCCAGCGACGGCCGGCATCGGGCTTGAGCGTTCCAACGCAGAAAAAGGACAGATGATGTCTCGACGTATCTCCCCCGTCATACCCGGCTTCGGGCTGACGCTGGGCTACACGCTGGTGTACCTCAGCCTGCTGGTGCTGATCCCGCTGGGTGCCATGTTCCTTCGGACCTTCGACCTGAGCTGGACCCAGTTCTGGGGCATCGTCAGTTCACCCCGGGTGCTGGCCGCCTTGAAGCTGAGCTTCGGCGCCGCGCTGGCCGCCGCCGTGATCAACGGCCTGATCGGCACCCTGCTGGCCTGGGTGCTGGTGCGCTACGACTTCCCCGGGCGCAAGATCATCGACGCGATGATCGACCTGCCCTTCGCCCTGCCCACCGCCGTCGCCGGCATCGCCCTCACCGCGCTGTATGCGCCGGCCGGCCTGGTCGGCCAGTTCGCCACCGACCTGGGCTTCAAGATCGCTTACACCCCGCTGGGCATCACCCTGGCGCTGACCTTCGTCACCCTGCCCTTCGTGGTGCGCACGGTGCAGCCGGTGCTGGCCGACATCCCCCGCGAGGTGGAAGAAGCCGCCGCCTGCCTGGGTGCGAGGCCGCTGCAGGTGTTCCGCCACGTCCTCCTGCCGGCGCTGCTGCCGGCCTGGCTGACCGGTTTCGCCCTGGCCTTCGCCCGGGGCGTGGGCGAGTACGGCTCGGTGATCTTCATCGCCGGCAACATGCCGATGAAGACCGAGATCCTGCCGCTGCTGATCATGGTCAAGCTTGACCAGTACGACTACGCCGGCGCCACCGCCATCGGCGTGCTGATGCTGGTGGTCTCCTTCATCCTGCTGCTGCTGATCAACCTGCTGCAGCGCCGCATCGAAACCCCCTGAGGAGGCCGCCATGAGTTCCGCTACCCTGACCGCCACCTCCGCCAACGCTGCCCGCCGTGGCAACGTCTGGGGTCGTCGCGCGCTGATCGCCGCCGCCTGGCTGGTGTTCGCGCTGTTCCTGCTGCTGCCGCTGTACATCGTGCTGAGCGAGGCGATGAAGCAGGGCTTCGGCACCTTCTTCGAAGCCATCCTCGAACCGGACGCCCTCTCCGCCCTGAAGCTGACGCTGATCGCCGTGGGCATCTCCGTGCCGCTGAACCTGGTGTTCGGCGTGGCCGCCGCCTGGTGCGTGAGCAAGTTCGAGTTCCGTGGCAAGAGCATCCTGGTCACCCTGATCGACCTGCCCTTCTCGGTCTCCCCGGTGATCGCCGGCCTGATCTACATCCTGCTGTTCGGCGCCCAGGGCTACTTCGGCGAATGGCTGAGCGAGCATGACATCCAGATCGTCTTCGCCCTGCCCGGCATCGTCCTGGCCACCGTCTTCGTCACCGTGCCCTTCGTCGCCCGCGAGCTGATCCCGCTGATGCAGGAACAGGGCACCCAGGAAGAGGAAGCCGCGCGCCTGCTGGGCGCCAACGGCTGGCAGATGTTCTGGCATGTGACCCTGCCCAACATCAAATGGGGCCTGATCTACGGCGTGGTGCTGTGCACCGCCCGCGCCATGGGCGAGTTCGGCGCGGTGTCGGTGGTGTCCGGCCACATCCGCGGCGTCACCAACACCCTGCCCCTGCACGTCGAGATTCTCTACAACGAGTACAACCACGTCGCCGCGTTCAGCGTCGCCAGCCTGCTGCTGGTCCTGGCGCTGTTCATCCTGCTGCTGAAGCAGTGGAGCGAAGCCCGTCTGTCCCGCCTGCGTCACGCCGACGCGGAGGAGTAACCCATGTCCATCGAAATCCGTAACGTCAGCAAGAACTTCAACGCCTTCCGCGCGCTGAACGCCATCAACCTGGACATCCACAGCGGCGAGCTGGTCGCCCTGCTCGGCCCGTCCGGCTGCGGCAAGACCACCCTGCTGCGCATCATCGCCGGCCTGGAGACCCCGGACGCCGGCAACATCGTGTTCCACGGCGAGGACGTCTCCCAGCACGACGTGCGTGATCGCAACGTCGGCTTCGTGTTCCAGCACTACGCCCTGTTCCGCCACATGAGCGTGTTCGACAACGTCGCCTTCGGCCTGCGCATGAAACCCAAGGGCGAACGCCCCAGCGAGCCGGAGATCGCCGAGAAGGTCCACGAGCTGCTGAACATGGTGCAGTTGGACTGGCTCGCCGACCGCTACCCGGAGCAACTCTCCGGCGGCCAGCGCCAACGCATCGCCCTGGCCCGTGCCCTGGCAGTGAAGCCGAAGATCCTGCTGCTGGATGAACCCTTCGGTGCCCTCGACGCCAAGGTGCGCAAGGAGCTGCGCCGCTGGCTGGCGCGCCTGCACGAGGAGATCAACCTGACCTCCGTGTTCGTCACCCACGACCAGGAAGAAGCCATGGAAGTGGCCGACCGCATCGTGGTGATGAACAAGGGTGTGATCGAGCAGATCGGCGCGCCGGGCGAGGTCTATGAGAACCCGGCGAGCGATTTCGTCTACCACTTCCTCGGCGACTCCAACCGCCTCCATCTCGGCAGTGACGAGCACGTGCTGTTCCGCCCCCACGAGGTGTCCCTGTCGCGCCAGGCGGTGGACGAACACCGCGCGGCCGAAGTACGCGACATCCGCCCGCTGGGCGCCATCACCCGCGTCACCCTGAAGGTGGACGGCCAGGACGAACTGATCGAGGCCGAAGTGGTCAAGGACCACGACAGCCTGGCGGGCCTGGCCCGCGGCGAGACGCTGTTCTTCAAGCCCAAGGCCTGGCAGGCCGCGTCCTCGCTCTGAGCCGGTGTCGAACACGCCCCTCCGCGGAGGGGCGTGCTCATGGGCGCGAGACCGTGGGTGCAGGCCCCCGCCCTTTCGTGGAAGCAAATTCATTCGCGATAAACCGCGCGCAACGGGCTGCCGAGGGGGTTATCCACAGACCGCCTCGGCCGAGCGCTTCAGCCCCAGGTATTGCAACTCGGCGAACGGCACCGACGCCAGTGCCTGGGCGATGACGAAGACCTGCCACTTCCCCGCCGACCCGGAGAGCGCCGAGCGCCTGCGCCTGCGCCAACTGGTTCGACCGTCGGAATGAATGCCCCGCCGGCTCCAAATCACTCTTTCGGGTAATTCCGTCCATCCCGCGTCGCAGTAGGCTGTGCGCGCACCGGGCGGGCTCCATGGGCCCGTCCTTCGTCTGCTCACAACAACAAGAAAAGGAGCACGCCGGGATGCTTTCACACGCTCTATCACGCGCTTTCATCGGACTGCTGCTGGGCCTTGCCGGTGCAGGGATGGCCCTGGCCGCCGAGCTGGCCCCCATCGATCAGATCCAGGTCCACGCCTGCCGCGCCACCAGCAGCCTGCTGCTGTACCGGGGCGAAGGTTTCCAGGAGACCCACAAGGCCCGCTTCGAGGCTGACCTCAAGGCTCTGGATGCCGCCTTCCAGGCGGTGCCGCAGCCCAGCGACGGGCTTGGGCAGAAGTACCGCGCCCTTGTTACCCAGCTGCAGCAGGGTGTTTCCTACGGCCACAGCGAGGAGGACGTGCCCTGGCGCTTCCCTCAGGAGCTGGCCAAGTCCCTGCGCGACCTGCTGATCGCCGCTCGCGCCACCCCCGGCAACACCCCCCAGGGCGAGTTGCCGGCCAAGGTCGAGTACCTCGCGGTGCAGTACCTCAGCCGCGCCTACATCGGCACCTTCGAGATCGCCCGGGAGAACGGCGATACCTACATCGGCCAGGACGAGCGCACCCTGCTGCCGGCCATCGACGCCCAGCTCCAGCCCCTGGACAAGGCGGACCCGGTGGTGGGCAAGCTGAAGACCCGGTGGGGCTTCCTCAAGGCCGCGCTGGCTGACATGAACAGCCAGAGCAACACCCTGGTCAGCGCCTCCGGTCGCCCCTACGCACCGATGATGGTGGACCGCCATGCGCGCTCCATGAGCACCCAGTTGCTGGCGACAGGCGGATGAGGATCGGGGGGCAGCGCGGGTTATCCACAGTTGGGCCTGTGCCCAATCGCGGATGAGTCCGCTTCCGCAGGGGCATAGGGGTGGGCCGGGCGTAGGGTGGACGTCGCTTTTTACGTCCACCACTGGCCTGGCGGGTGGCGCCGTTGGTGGACCGGTGAAGCGTGGTCCACCCTACGAAAGCCACGGCGCGGGTTATCCACAGTCGGGCCTGTGCCCAATCGCGGATGAGTCCGCTTCCGCAAGGGCACGGGGGTGGGCCGGCCGTAGGGTGGACGTCGCTTTTTACGTCCACCACTGGCCTGGCGGATGGCGCCGTTGGTGGACCGATGAAGCGTGGTCCACCCTGGCGGGTTATCCACAGAGCGGCTCAGGCGGTGGCCTTTTTCTCGCGGATGCAGGTGGGGCCGGAGCGTTCCTCGATGGCGCGCTCCACCTCCTTGCGCAGGCCGAGCATGAAGCCCAGTTCCGCCACCACGAACAGCGGGCCCACCACCAGCCCCATCAGGTCGTCGACGAAGGCGGGCTTGCGGCCCTCGTAGTAGTGGCCGATGAACTGGATGACCCAACCGATGAAGAACAGCCCCAGCCCGGCGCCCAGCCACACGGCGGTGGACTGCACCGCCAGGTGCTGACCGGCCCAGAGGCTGAGGCCGAGCAGCGCGGCCATCACCACGCCGAAACGCGCATCGAGGCGGAAGTAGAACAGCACGGCGGTCAGGGCCACGACGCTGGCGGGCGACAGCCACAGGCCGGCGACGGGCAGGCCCGGGCGGGACAGCAGCACGGCCACGGCGACCACGATCATGGGAATGCCGATGAAGTGGCTGAAGATGTTGCGCCGGTCACGGTGGTAGTCGGCGTACTGGCTCAGGTGGTCGATGAGGGTTTTCATTGTTGTCTCCTCGGGTTCGGGCAGTGCGTCGATAATGGCGCCTGCACTGGCCTATCCTCTGTCAACTAGCCGACAAACCCCAGCCCGCCATGCCCGAACGTTCCGACTGTCACCAACGCCTGCTCGCCGGCCACTGGTTCGCCAGCCTGCCGGAGGCCTTCCGCGAGGCCCTGCTGGGTGCCGCGCGCCCGCTGGAACTGGCGGCGGGGCAGCGGCTGTTCCGCCGCGGCGATCCCCCCTGCGGCCTGTACGCGGTGCTGGGCGGAGCGATCCGCGTGGGGGGCAGCACGGAGAACGGCAAGGAGGCGCTTCTGGCACTGGTGGAGCCGCCCCATTGGTTCGGCGAGATCTGCCTGTTCGACGGCCAGCCGCGTACCCACGACGCCTTTGCAGAAGGCCCCAGCCACCTGCTCAACGTGCCCCAGGCGGCGCTGCTGCGCCTGTTGGAACAGCATCCGGCCCGCTGGCGCGACATGGCCTTGCTGATGAGTCAGAAGCTGCGCCTGGCGTTCATCGCCCTGGAAGAGATGAGCCTGTTGCCTGCACCCCAGCGCCTGACCCGGCGCCTGTTGCTGATCGCCGAGGGCTACGGCGAGGCGGACGGCCAGCGCCGGGTGATCCACCTGGCCCAGGAGCAACTGGCGCAGATGCTGGCCATTTCCCGGCAGACCACCAACCAGATCCTCAAGGAGCTGGAGGCCCTGGGCCTGGTGCGCCTCACCTACGGCGGTATCGAGCTGCTGGATCTGGACGGCTTGCGCCAGCGCGCGGCCGGCGGGCGCTGAACGGCTCAAGAGTCACTGCGGCGAGGCGATAAGCTGAGAACCTGTCCTCTCTGTTCCCGGAGTCCTTATGTTCAGTGGGAAATGGCGTCAACGCAGTGAAGAACTCGAAAGCCAGGTCAACCAGCTGACCCGCGAGAACCAGCAACTACGCGAGGAACTGGAGGCCCTTCGTCGCCAGGGCCAGGCCCGCCATACGGAGGCGGAGAGCGTGCTGGCACAGCACCAGCTCCACGGCGAGCTGCACGGCAAGCTGGGGCTGTTCGCCGACTCCCTGTCGGACACCCGCGACAGTGTGGTTGCCCAGGCCGAACAACTGCAGGTGGAGGTGGAAAAGCTGCAGCGCCACCAGGGGGTGTTCCAGGAAACCTCCAGCCTGCTGGGTGGTTTCTCTGGCGCCCTGGCCTCCATGGCCGAACAGGGCGTGAGCAGTGTGGAGAGCGTCAACCTGCTACGCCAGCGGGTGGAGGAGATCAGCCGCATCGTCGACCTGATCAAGGCGATTTCCGACCAGACCAACCTGCTGGCCCTTAACGCCGCCATCGAGGCCGCACGGGCCGGTGAGCAGGGTCGCGGCTTCGCCGTGGTGGCCGACGAGGTACGCGCCCTCGCCGGGCGCACCAGCCAGGCGACCCAGGAAATCAGCCAGTTGGTGGACAGCATCAACCAGGAAACCGGCCGCGCCAGCCAGGCCATCGGCAGCCTGTCCAGCGAGTCGACGCGCCTGTCGGAGAACGTGTCCAACTCGGCACAGACGCTGGATGAAATGGTGCAGTTGGGCGAACACATGAACCGCTTCATCGAGGGCATCGCCCTCAGCGCCTTCACCGAGGCGATGAAGCTGGACCACCTGCTGTTCAAGCTGGGGGTCTACCAGCACTTGTTCAAGGGCGAACACCACGCCAACCTCAGCGACCACCAGCATTGCCGGCTGGGCCAGTGGTACCAGTCTTCGGCGATCCAGGCACGGTACGGCTCGCTGCGTGCCTTCCAGGCGCTCGCCGCGCCCCATGCACGGGTCCATCAGGCGGCGCGAAGCGCGCTGGACGAACTGCCTGAGAACAACCACCGGGCCCTGCTGCAGGCGGTGAACGACATGGAGGGCAGCAGCCAGGAGGTGAACCGCCTGCTGGGCGAACTGGCCCACCAGGTGCGCTGACTGAGGTGCAGCGTCTGGGCGATGCCTTGTCCACAGCGTGTACTTTCGCTGGGCATGCCGGTGGCCTGGTCGGACACCACCCTGGCGGTGATGCAGGCTGTGGATATCGCGGTGGTGGTGTTGGTGGGCCCCACTGCCTGCACTTCGTCAGCTCCAACATGCACTGCAACGGCGACGTGGAGCCGGGAAACGTGATCCAGCAGACCCAGGTGCTCAATCCCTGATGGCTGCGGCCGCAGCAGGCGTTGTGCTTCAACTTCGGCAGCCCCCATGCGCTCCACCATTTCGTGGTGAAGGAGCCCTCTACATCCGCCAGATGACCGCGTCGGTGGCCCACCGGGTGATGCGCCGGATGGGGGTGCGCTTCAACGACTTCGGCACCTTCGCCCGCGCCAACCGCTGGCGCGCCCGCGAACAGGAACGCCCGCTCCAGACCCACACGGCCTGAACGTCCGCCCCAACCTTGGATGGGCCGCCGTGCGACCCGTCCGCACGTACTATCGCTGCCCGCTGGCCGAGCCCCTCGACCTGCTTCCTGCCCCCGTGAACGACAAGAGGTAACGGCATGAAAACCTGGATCTGCGTGGTCTGCGGCCTGATCTACGACGAAGCCAAGGGCTGGCCCGAGGAAGGCATCCCGGCCGGCACGGCCTGGGGTGATGTGCCGGAGGACTGGGTCTGCCCGGATTGCGGCGTGGGCAAGGCCGACTTCGACATGCAGGAAATCTGACCCGTCCAGGGTGCTTCTAAAAGAACCGGGCGAGGTCGTCAGCGCCCCCGGCGCTACGGCGTGCCGGGGTGTTCAAGCCGCACGCCCCGGCTGCCCCTGATGCACATCGCCACCGGCCGCAACTGCACGAGCCGGAACGCTTCGAGGCGTACCTGGATGCGGCCTTCCGCGCGATCTGGCAGGACTTGATGACCCCAGGTGCCGGCGGCCGTGCTGGAAGGGGCCAGCTTCACCCCGGCAGCCAAGGAGGCCCTCAGCCTACATGAGGCGGGCGGGCAGGCGATCCAGCAGCGAGGGGTCGAGGCGCAGCAGGCGGGCGGAGCGCTCGTCCAGAAGGTCACGTGGGGCGGCGTTGGCGGGCAGGCGCAGGAGGCCGGCGCAGAGGTTCATGGTCAGCGCCTCGCGGGAGAACACGCCGCTTCCCAGGCCGTAGAAGGCCGCCACCAGCTCGCGCAGGCCGAAGGGCAGGCGCCAGCGGATGCGCAGCGCGGAGCCGAAGCTGGCGGCACGCTTGCGCACCACCGTTTCCAGAGCGTCGTCCTCCAGGGTGCCGCCGGCGTCCTGCCAGTCCTGCAGGCTGCGCAGCAGGGCCAGCTCGCCCATGTTGTGCAGCAGGCCGGCGGTGTAGCAGAGCTCGGCATCCAGGTCGAGTTCGCTGGCCATCCAGTAGCCCAGTTCGGCGCTGCGCTGGGCCTCGCGCCAGGCGATGTCGGCCAGCTCGGCCAGGCGCGGGTCGCGCAGCCGGGCGTTGCGCTCCAGGGCCATGCCGAGCACGAGGTTGAGCACACGGGTCACGCCCAGGCGCTGCAGGGCTTGGGTGAGGGTCTGGCAGGGCGTGCCCAGGTGCTGGGCGGCGCTGTTGGCGGCGGCGATCAGCCGGGCGGTGATCTGCGGGTCGCGGGAGAAGACTTCGTCGAGGTCACGCAGGTCGAGGTCGCTGGCCTGCAGGCAGCGGCTGACGGCGTCGCGCACGTCGCTGAGCAGGGGGGCGCCCTGCCCTTCCTCGCGCACGCTGTCGAGGTACTCCCCCAGGGTGGCGACCAGCAGCGGCGCGGCCGGTTCGCGGCCTTCGCCGGCGGGCAGCAGGCTGGACAGGCGCTGGCGCAGGCTCTCGGCATTGAAGGGCTTGCCCAGGTAGGCGGACGGCGCCAGGGGCAGCACGGCACGCACGCTGCCGGCATCCACCCGGGCGCTGATGAGCACGAACGGCAGCATGGGGGTGCGCGGGTGGCGACGCAGCTGGCGCAGCAGCTCCAGGCCGCCGCCGCCCTGCAGTTCACCGTCGGCGATCACCAGATCGGGCAGGCGGCGCTTGCAACGTGCGAGGGCGGTGGGCGCGTCGGCGACGTGGACGAGGTTGGCGTCGGCGCGGACATCCAGCACCAGTTGGGCGAGCAGGTCGGCCGTCCACGGGTCTGCCTCGGCAATCAGAACTTCCGGAACCTTGGCGTGGGCGGTCATGGGTTACCTCGGGACTGCAGCGGGCAAGCCGTAGGGGGAGTGCGACGGAGTTGGCAAAAAAGAAGGCGACAAGTCTAAAGCGCCGATGAAGGGCTGAGTAGTGGCCCGATGACATATTGACCGACTGGTTGAAATCTGCTTGACCCGGGACAAAAAAAGACCCGCCGAAGCGGGTCTCAAGTGCGCCTGGCTGGTGAGCCTCAGGCGAGTTCGTCGAAGCACTCGGCGACGATGGCCAGGCCCTTGTCGAGCTGGGCATCGGGGATGGTCACCGGCATCAGGAAGCGGATCACGTTGTAGTAGGTGCCACAGGACAGCAGGATCAGGCCCTTGTCGCGCGCCTTGGCGACGATCTTGCCGACCAGCTCGGCAGCCGGCTTGCTCTCGTCGCCGCCTTCGAACAGCTCGATGGCGACCATGGAGCCGAGGCCGCGGACGTCGCCGATGACCTTGTGCTTGGCCTGGATTTCACGCAGGCCAGCCTTGAGGCGTTCGCCCACGGCCTGGCTGCGCTCCAGCAGTTTCTCTTCGTCGAACACCTTGAGCACGGCCAGGGCCGCGGCGCAGGCGATCGGGCTGCCGGCGTAGGTGCCGCCCAGGCCGCCGGGAGCGATGGCGTCCATGATCTCGGCCTTGCCGCACACGCCGGAGATGGGGAAGCCGCCGCCGACGGATTTGGCGAAGGTGGTCAGGTCCGGGGTGATGCCCAGTTGCTCGGTGGCGAAAAAGGTGCCGGTACGGCCGGCGCCGGTCTGCACTTCGTCAGCGATCAGCAGGATGCCGTGCTGGTCGCACAGGGCGCGCAGGCGCTGCATGAAGGCCTTGGAGTTGACGTAGAAGCCACCTTCGCCCTGGACCGGCTCGATGATGATTGCGGCGATGTCCTGGGGCTGGGCGTCGTTCTTGAAGATGCGCTCGATGCTGGCGATGGAGTCGTCTTCGCTCACGCCGTGCAGTTCGCACGGAGCCAGGGCACGGAACACGCCACCGGGCATCAGGCCCATGCCGGCGGAGTACGGGACCACCTTGCCGGTCAGGGACAGGGTCATCATGGTGCGGCCGTGGTAGGCGCCAGTGAAGGCGATGACGCCGGCACGGCCGGTGGCGGCGCGGGCGATCTTGACGGCGTTCTCGACGGCTTCGGAGCCGGAGGTGACCAGCAGGGTCTTCTTGGCGAAATCACCCGGTACGCGCTTGGCGATCTCTTCGCAGAGCTCGATGTAGGGTTCGTAGGCCAGCACCTGGAAGCAGGTGTGGGACAGCTTGGTCAGTTGCTCCTGGACAGCGGCGATCACCTTCGGGTGCAGGTGGCCGGTGTTCAGTACGGCGATGCCGCCGGCGAAGTCGATGTACTCGCGGCCTTCCACGTCCCAGACGGTGGCGTTCTCGGCGCGCTCGGCGACGACCGGGTGGATCTGGCCCACGCCACGGGGAACGGCGGCGGCACGGCGTTGCAGCAGGGATTCGTTGGTCTTGCTCATGGGTTCCTCACGGCCGCTCATCGGGCGGCGCAGTCTCAAGGATGAATACCTCCGGTGGGCGCTTGCGCAGCATTCGATGATCGACTGCGCAGGCCCGCCGGAGGTTCGTCGGTTCAGGTTGTGGAGCTGGGGCGCCGCGCGCTCTTTCGCGCCTTGCCCCGTCTTTGCATCAGGTTCAGATCCCGCCGAGGCAGAGGTACTTGATTTCCAGGTAGTCTTCGATGCCGTACTTGGAGCCTTCGCGACCCAGGCCGGAAGCCTTGATGCCGCCGAACGGCGCCACTTCGTTGGAGATCAGGCCGGTGTTGATGCCCACCATGCCGTATTCCAGCGCCTCGGCCACGCGGAACACGCGGCCCAGGTCACGGGCGTAGAAGTAGGAGGCCAGGCCGAACTCGGTGTCGTTGGACATGGCGATGACTTCGGCCTCGTCCTTGAAGCGGAACAGCGGGGCCAGCGGGCCGAAGGTCTCTTCCTTGGCGACGGCGGCATTCTTCGGTACGTCGACCAGGATGGTCGGCTCGAAGAAGGTGCCACCCAGGGCATGGGGCTTGCCACCGGAAACGACCTTGGCGCCTTTGCTGACGGCGTCCTGGATGTGCTCCTGGACCTTGGCCACGGCCTTCTCGTCGATCAGCGGGCCGGTGGTGATGCCCTCTTCCAGGCCGTTGCCGATGTTGAGCTTGGCCACGGCAGCCTTGAGCTTCTCGACGAAGGCGTCATACACGCCGTCCTGCACGTACAGGCGGTTGGCACAGACGCAGGTCTGGCCGTTGTTGCGGTACTTGGAAATCAGTGCACCTTCGACGGCGGCATCCAGGTCGGCATCGTCGAAGACGATGAAGGGGGCGTTGCCACCCAGCTCCAGGGACACCTTCTTGATGTCCTGGGCGCATTCAGCCATCAGCTGGCGACCGATCTCGGTGGAGCCGGTGAAGGACAGCTTGCGCACGGTGGGGTTGCTGGTCAGCTCGCTGCCCACTTCACCGGCGCTGCCGGTGACGACGCTGAACACGCCTTTGGGAATGCCGGCGCGCTCGGCCAGTTCGGCCAGGGCGAGAGCGGAGTACGGGGTCTGGGAGGCGGGCTTGAGCACCATGGTGCAACCGGCAGCCAGGGCCGGGCCGGCCTTGCGGGTGATCATCGCAGCGGGGAAGTTCCACGGGGTGATGGCCGCGGTCACGCCGATGGGCTGCTTGATGACGATCAGGCGCTTGTCCGGCTGGTGGCCGGGGATGACGTCGCCGTAGATGCGCTTGGCTTCTTCGGCGAACCATTCGATGAAGGAGGCGGCGTAGGCGATCTCGCCCTTGGCTTCGGCCAGCGGCTTGCCCTGCTCCAGGGTCATCAGACGGCCCAGGTCGTCCTGGTTGGCCATGATCAGTTCGAACCAGCGACGCAGCTTGGCCGCACGCTCCTTGGCGGTAAGGGCACGCCAGGCCGGCAGAGCACGTTCGGCAGCTTCGATGGCACGGCGGGTTTCGGCAGCGCCCATCTTCGGAACGGTACCCAGGATCTCACCCGTGGCCGGGTTGTTGACCTTGATGGTCTGGCCGCTGTCAGCGTCCAGCCAGGCCCCGTCGATGTAGGCTTTCTGGCGGAACAGCGTGGCATCTTTCAATTGCATCTCTGTCTCCTTCGCACCGGTTACAAGGAGCCGGGGTCCGTTGTTTTTGTTCGGCCAACCCCAGGATTGGCCAGGAAAGGAAGTCGATTGCAACAGCCGGGCTTGGCAGTGCAAGGGGCGTTTGAAATCTCAAACGAATGCTAGGGCCAGAGGGTTCAAAGGGCAATACTACGTTCGATAAAACAGACAAAAAAATGAGTACCCACAAGGTTTTGCTGTGCAAAATCCATTACGAGCAGGGCTTGCGTTCAATATTCAGAACATTTCACGCAAAATGGACTCCTGCGCCACGTGCAGGTATGATTGCGCGCTCTCAAGCATCCGTAGCTCAGCTGGATAGAGTACTGCCCTCCGAAGGCAGGGGTCGTGGGTTCGAATCCCGCCGGATGCGCCATATTTTTCCCTTTGAGATCAAAGGGATGTGCTCCTAACGAAAACCTGTCCTAGGCCTGAAAGTCGTTTTTGCCACAAATTTGCCACAGTTGATGTGGCGTGGATGGTAGGAATGGCAACAATCAGGAATCGTGGCGAGTATCAGTGGGAAGTACAGATCCGCCGCAAGGGCTATCCAGCCCAGCGCAAGACCTTCGAAACCAAAGCCGATGCCCAAGCCTGGGCGCGCATGATCGAAAGCGAAATGGACCGTGGCCTCTTCGTCTCCCGAGTCGAAGCAGAGCGCACGCTATTTAGCGAGCTCATCGATCGCTACATCGCCGAGGTTGCTCCCAAGCACAAGGGCGCCTACTCAGAAATCAAGCGCCTCGAGGCCCTCAAACGGCACTCGTTGGCCGGCCGCATTGTCGCCACCCTCACCTCTTCCGACTTCGCTCGCTACCGCGACGAGCGCCTGAAGATTCGCAAGGGCAACACGGTCAAACGCGAGCTCGCGCTGTTTCAATGCGTGCTTGAGGTTGCGCGGCGTGAGTGGGGCATCCATCTAGCTGACAACCCCGTGCGGATGGTCAGCCGACCCAGCTACAACGACGAACGTTCCCGCCGCCTGGCTCCCGAGGAAGAGGCCTATCTACTGAGTGCGCTCGAATACCATGAGCGTCGTGATGATGGCACCTATGCGGACGGCTCGCACAACCCGTGGATCCGCCCCATAGTGCAGCTTGCTCTCGAGACCGCCATGCGCCGAGGAGAGCTATTCGAGTTGCGCTGGAAGCACGTAAGCCTGGAGCGGCGGACGGCCCACCTACCTGCAACAAAGAATGGCTTTCCGCGATCGCTGCCACTTACCCCGAAGGCAGTCGAGCTCCTTCGCAATCTACCAAGGTCGCTTTGCGGCCGGGTGTTTCCAACCACCCCAGATGCCCTCAAGAAGGCTTTCGTACGCGGATTAGCGCGGGCGCGAGCGCGTTATCTGGATGACTGCGAAAAGACGTGTACAACGCCTCAAGAAGACTTCCTGCTTGATCTGCGCTTCCATGACCTTCGACATGAGGCCACCTGCCGTCTGGCGACCAAGCTGCCGAACCTCATCGAGCTTGCCAGCGTGACCGGGCACCGTGAGGTCAACATGCTGAAGCGCTACTACAACATCACGGCCGAAGAGTTGGCCGCCAAGCTGGCTTGATTGCTAGAGCCCGAGCCCCAGGGAATGCGCGCATTCCCTGACTTCGCTATTTCGCTCCATATTTCGTTGTGCGGCCAGTACACGCTCGCGATGCTGCTGCTCGAACGTCTGGAAGAATTTCGCAACCATCATCTCTCGGGACCACGAGTCGAAAGACTGACCCCTCTTCACCTTCCGAAGCATCTCACGTGCTGTGACCTGCGCGGCCTCTCGCTGGAAAGTGCGAAATAGCAGGCCCTGTGCAGCCTGCGCGCAGATTCTGCCATTGGCTAATGCCCAGAAAATCAGGCGCCGGTATGTCGGCCAGGTCATGCGGGTTTCACCGCTCATATAGCGCCGAAGAACTCTCCCGTCATGGGAGCTGCGGATTCCAGAAATTTCCTGCTCGGACATCAGGCGCTCTAGAGCCACCATCGACAGACCCGAAAACCTCAGCACCCCGCTGAGCAAGTAAACCGTCATGTCCTGTGGGGCACGCAGAGCAAAGTTTTTCCGCCCCTCTTCGAGATGCATGCGCATCTCCCGAATCACGAGATCGGCTGCTTCGTCATCGGTGAGGTCAGATTCGGCGTTCATGCACCGATTCTTTAGCTAACACCTGCTCATGTCAAAAAGCTGTCCTAGGTGGCTCTGCTTTCTCTGGCGAAAACTGAATGCATCGAAATGCAATCAGGCGAAAGAAACCATGGGCGTCGATTACGAAACCATCCAGAAAATCCAGAAGCTCGGCGACGATGTGCTGATCGGAGTTACCGAGGTAGCTGCACTGACCGGCTTCAGCATCCTCACCGTTCGACAACGCAAGCTGCCAGGCCTTGACCCTGTGCCGGGCTTGTCGCGCCTCCGCTGGCGGCTAGGGGACTTGCGACAGTGGATGCGCCGCGGCCCTCAAAGTAACGCTGCCGCAGATATTGCAAGCAGCACGAAAGAGTCGTCTCGGCCGATGGGAAGGCCGACCAAGAAATCCCAGGTGGAGGGGCGGAAATGACTAGGGATGCACATGCTGATGAAGCGTCCGGGGCAGGAGACATGAAGCTTGACCCCCATTGGTTCCACGTTTTTAAGTCCATGGTGGACAACGATTTGAGAACGCTCGGCCCGTACGCCTTCGCCGTGTATTGCGTGATCAAGTCGCATTGCAGGCTCGAAACTGGCTTGGCTGAACCTGGCATCGAGACAATCGCCAAGAAGGCGGGAATCAGTGCTCGACAGGTAATGCGCGAGCTGAAAACGCTACAAGAACATGGCTACGTTCAAAAGATTCGAGTGCGGAAGCACAACGGTTATCACCTACAGGAGCGTCTTTCCGTTTTTGATCCGCAAGGCGAGAAAACGGCGGTGGTTAAGCTGGAGTATCAGCCTGCCAAGATTCAAGAGTTGGTGAAAGGGCTCAAAGAGATGCTGCGCACACAGCAGTTTGCGGGGGCCACCATCCACATCGGGAAGGTGCAGGTTATCCAGTGCGAGAACAACATCGACATCCAAGTCGGGGGGCGGGAAGCGCTACAGCAGTTGTCCCAAAGCAGCCCGACTTTACATCGCGCACTCCTGTCGATCGGGAAGGCCATGAATCGGCCTGAATGCGAGTAGCTCATGTGACTGACTGTCACATGCCAGTGAGTCATGTCCGATGACAATTCAGGTGACTACCTGGCAGGTAACTCGCCTGTACAGGTGCCTGAGAGTCACCCAAACAAGAAGAGAAGTTTAAAGATGCATACGAGCCCAACCAGGGTCGGCCGGAGCGCATTTCTGCCTTCTGCCGCCAATGCAGAGCCTTGCCGTCAGAACGCAGATCTACTTGCTGGGCTTATGGAATGCGGGAGGGCCCAATCGGCGCCGCTTAGGCGTGCCTTCCGGTTTTCGCATCGCCTCACGGAGCCTCTCCGCATCCGCCTCGATGACCTCGGGTGGTGCATCTCTGAGGATTTGGAGCAGGCGCTCACGACTCAGCCGCTTGTTTTCCAAGATCTCTTCGAAGCTGCTATCGGTTCCACGGTACTGACACATCTGAACATCCCTCGGGAGGTGCACGATGAACACTAACATCCATCCCCAAAATACGCAGCGGAAAGTCCTCAAAGCGTTCCTCGATTCATTCCTAAATGCGTTCCGCAAAGTGCTCCTGCTGGTATGTCTGCGGGCATGCTCACGCATGCAGGGATTGGTTCAGTTTTTCGTGCGATCCATGTTCGCAATTCTGGTGCAGGTAGCTCCACGAAGGATGGTCTGAAGTAGTCCTACATTTCCGGCCGACTTCGACCTCTGCCGATTTTGAACGCACCCACTAATCAAAACCGGTCAGTTTGTCCGCTCAGCTCTCCGTTTGGGGCCGTCACGAGCACCTCGCAGCGGCTATTCCCAACATTACAGATTTACCTCTCCTGTGGTAGTCAGCAAATGTCGGCGCGCCATCCATAGGTTCGACAGGGCAAACAAAGTCATCAACTGAGCCGTATTCTTCGCCAGGCCTCGGAAGCGCGTTTTCACATGACCAAACTGCCGCTTGATCACCCGGAACGGGTGTTCAACCTTGGCACGCACCTGGGCTTTGGCTTTCTCAATCTTGCGTCTGGCTTTGTAGAGCGGATTGTTCTTGCCCAGCTTCTTATACGTGCTCCGGCGCACCGCAG
>NZ_LXJQ01000053.1:0-42782 GCF_001728925.1 Pseudomonas sp. 1D4 | reverse complement strand
CAAGTCCTCGAATCAGCGGAGCAGATCAGTCTGTGACCGGAAGGGTCGCAATGGTCGCACAGCGAACGTGCGCCAACCAGCTACTCAGTACGTGGGCAGCCCCATGCGCCGACGGGCCTTGTGCGCGGCGCTGTCGCGCATGGCCCAGCGCACCATGGAGGCGGTGCGTTGCACGCCGCTGTGCACCAGCGGCCGCTGCCAGGCGGGCAGTTCCAGGCCCAGCAGCCTCTGCGCCCAGTCGGGCAGCAGGGCGATCCCGCCCTGCATCATCAGGTGGCCGATCGGTTTGGCCAGGGCGCTGGGGGCCGGGGCGTTGCGCAGCAGGCGGACCACCTCGCGGGTGCGCTCGTCGCACATCAGTTGCGGGCGCATCCGCTCCAGGTAGGCGGCGATGGCCTGGCGCGAGCGCGGCACGTCGCGAGCGCCCAGGCGTTCGGCCACCAGGGCGATCTCGTCGTAGTAGCGGTCCTGGTCGGCCGGGGAGAGGGTCGGGTCGAGGTAGGCCAGGTAGCCCTGGAGGAAGCAACTGACTTCCGCTACGTGCACCCAGGTCAGCAGGTCGGGGTCGCTGGCGGCGTAGGAACGGCCGTCCGGGGCGGTGCCTGTCACCTGCAGGTGGATGGCCTTCACCTTCTCGATCAGCCGCTCGGCGTCTTCGCGGCCAGCGTAGGAGGTACCGGAGATGAACAGGCTGGTGCGGCGCAGGCGGCCGAGCATGTCCTCGCGGAAGTTGGAGTGGTCCCATACGCCGGCCAGCGCCAGGGGGTGCAGCATCTGCAGCAGCAGGGCGCTGATGCCGCCGGTCATCATCGAGGTGAAGTCGCCGTGTACCCGCCAGACCACGGAGTCGGGGCCGAACAGGCCGGGGTCGCCCCTGGGGTTCTCCAGGTCGAGCAGGCCGAGGGAGGCGCCGGTGAGGCTGTGGATCTGGCGTTCGATGCGGGTGCGTATGAGGTTCATGGCGGGCAACGCTACAGCGTACTCGCGCTCCGCTACAAGCAGCGGCATGTTGCCGGAATGAAAGCGCCCGGCCGCCTTGCGACGGCCGGGCGCGGGTGGCGTGGGGTCAGCGGTTGAGGCGGGCGTCGATCAGGTTCTGCACCACTGAAGGATCGGCCAGGGTCGAGGTATCGCCCAGGTTCTCCAGCTCGTTGCAGGCGATCTTGCGCAGGATGCGCCGCATGATCTTGCCGGAGCGGGTCTTCGGCAGGCCGGGAGCCCACTGGATCAGCTCGGGCTTGGCGAAGCTGCCGATCTCCTTGCTGACCAGGGCGAGCAGTTCCTTCTTCAGCTCGTCGCTGGGCTCCAGCCCCTTCATCGGGGTGACGAAGGCGTAGATGCCCTGGCCCTTGAGGTCGTGGGGGTAGCCCACTACGGCGGCCTCGGCCACGGCGTCGTGCAGCACCAGGGCGCTTTCCACTTCGGCGGTGCCGATGCGGTGGCCGGAGACGTTGATCACGTCGTCGATGCGGCCGGTGATCCAGTAGTAGCCGTCCTCGTCACGGCGAGCGCTGTCGCCGGTGAAGTAGTAACCGGGGTAGGCGGAGAAGTAGGTCTCGATCATCCGTTTGTGGTCGCCGTAGACGGTGCGGATCTGGCTCGGCCAACTGGCCTTGATGGCCAGGACGCCGGAGCCGGGGCCTTCGATCTCGTGGCCCTTCTCATCCAGCAGCGCCGGCTGCACGCCGAAGAACGGCCGGGTGGCGGAGCCGGGCTTGAGGGCGGTGGCGCCTGGCAGCGGTGTGATGAGGATGCTGCCGGTCTCGGTCTGCCACCAGGTGTCGACGATGGGGCAACGGCGTTCGCCGACCACGTTGTAGTACCACTCCCAGGCTTCCGGGTTGATCGGCTCGCCGACGCTGCCGAGCAGGCGCAGGCTGCTGCGGTCGGTGCGGCGCACCGGCTCCTCGCCTTCCCGCATGAGGGCGCGCAGGGCGGTGGGGGCGGTGTAGAAGATGTTGACCTTGTGCTTGTCGATCACCTGCCAGAAGCGCGAGGCATCCGGGTAGCTGGGCACGCCCTCGAACACCAGGGTGGTGGCGCCGTTGGCCAGCGGGCCGTAGACGATGTAGCTGTGGCCGGTGACCCAGCCGACGTCGGCGGTGCACCAGTAGATGTCACCCTCGTGGTAGTCGAACACGTACTTGTGGGTCATCGCCGCGCCCAGCAGGTAGCCGCCGGTGGTGTGCAGCACGCCCTTGGGCTTACCGGTGGAGCCGGAGGTGTAGAGGATGAACAGCGGGTCTTCGGCGTCCATCCATTCCGGTTCGCAGGCCTCGGCGGCGCCTTGCAGGGCCTCGTGGTACCAGAGGTCGCGGCCTTCCACCCAGCCCACCTCGCCCTGGGTGCGTCGCACCACGACCACGGTGGACACGTCCGGGCACTCCTTCAGCGCCTTGTCGACGTTCTGCTTCAGCGGCACGTACTTGCCGCCGCGCACGCCTTCGTCGGCGGTGATCACGGCACGGCAGTCGGCATCGAGGATGCGGTCGCGCAGGGAGTCCGGGGAGAAGCCGCCGAACACCACCGAGTGCACGGCACCGATGCGCGCGCAGGCCAGCATGGCGTAGGCGGCCTCGGGCACCATCGGCATGTAGATGCACACCCGGTCACCCTTCTTCACGCCGCGGGCCTTGAGCACGTTGGCCAGGCGGCAGACGTTGCTGTGCAGCTTGCGGTAGGTGATGTGGGCGGATTCGGTGGGGTTGTCGCCTTCCCAGATGATCGCGATCTGCTCGGCGCGGGTGTCCAGGTGGCGGTCGATGCAGTTGTAGGCGACGTTCAGCTTGCCGCCCTTGAACCAGCGCGCTTCGCCCTTGGCGAGGTCGCTGTGGTGCAGCTCGTCCCAGGGTTTGAACCAGTGGAGGAAGCGGGTGGCCTGCTCGCTCCAGAAGGTCTGGGGCTCATCCACGGATTGGCGATAGAGGCGCTGGTAGGTGTCGTTGTCGATATGGGCGCGTTGGCGCACGTCTTCAGGCACGGGGTGAAGGCTGATCTCGTACATGGCGAATTCCTTGTTGTTGTTTGCCGAGATGGCGACAAGGTTGCCTGCAACGCCGGGCCGCCTTCAAGGGGCGCGAAGGGGCTTGTAGGGATATTCCAGTTGGGCTGCAGTGGCGCTGCGATAGCGTGCGCGGATGTCGCCCAGCAGGATCCCGGGCCGGTTCGGAAAGGCTGGTGCTGCAGTTGCGGCTGGAAACGGGGGAGGGGCGTTGAGGCGGGCGGCGCTGGAAACCGGGTTCGGCAGTGAGTACAACCTGCGCCGCGCCTTCGTCCAGGCTCTGGGGGGGTACGCCCAGCGAGTACCGCGGGCGCTTCTGTCGCTGACACCCCGCCGCGCCGGGCGGCGGGGTGCTTCGATCAACCGCGGTGACGGCCGCGGAAGAAGTCGATCAGGCCCTGGGTGGAGCCGTCCTCGGCGGGGGCTTCTTCGCTGCCCACCAGGCGCGAGTAGACCGCCTTGCCCAGCTCCTTGCCCAGCTCCACGCCCCACTGGTCGAAGGCGTTGATGCCCCACAGCACGCTCTGCACGTACACCTTGTGCTCGTACATGGCGATCAGCGCGCCCAGGCGACGGGGGCTGATGCGCTCCATCACCAGGGTGTTGCTGGGGCGGTTGCCGGGGATGACCTTGTGTGGTGCCAGGCGCTGCACTTCGGCTTCGTCCAGGCCCTTGGCGCGCAGCTCGTTCTCGGCCTCCTCGCGGGATTTGCCGAGCATCATCGCCTGGCTCTGGGACAGGCAGTTGGCGAACAGCCACTGGTGGTGGTCGGCCACCGGGTTGTAGCTGGACACCGGGACGATGAAGTCCGCCGGGATCAGGTGGGTGCCCTGGTGCAGCAACTGGTGGTAGGCGTGCTGGCCGTTACAGCCGACGCCGCCCCAGATCACCGGGCCGGTGCCGGCGGTCACCGGGGTGCCGTCCTGGCGCACGCTCTTGCCGTTGGACTCCATGTCCAACTGCTGCAGGTGGTCGGTGAAGTTGCGCAGGTAGTAGTCGTAGGGCAGGACCGCATGGCTGCGGGCGCCCCAGAAGTCGCTGTACCAGACGCCGAGCAGGCCGAGGATGACCGGGATGTTGCGTTCGAAGGGGGCGGTCTGGAAGTGCTGGTCCATGCTGTAGGCGCCGGACAGCAGTTCCTTGAAGTTGGAGATGCCGATGGACATGGCGATCGGCAGGCCGATGGCCGACCACAGCGAGTAGCGCCCGCCGACCCAGTCCCACATCGGGAAGATGTTCTCTTCGCGAATGCCGAAGGCCAGCGCGGCCTCCTTGTTGCTGGAGACGGCGATGAAGTGGCGGTACAGCTCCTGCTCGCTGCCGCCCTGGGCCAGGTACCAGGCGCGGGCGGCCTGGGCGTTCTTCAGGGTCTCGAGGGTGCCGAAGGATTTGCTGGAGACGATGAACAGGGTGGTTTCGGCGTTGAGCTTGCAGGCCAGCTCGCGGAATTCGCTGCCGTCGACGTTGGCCAGGTAGTGGCAGCGCACGCCCTTCTGGGCGAACGGCAGCAGCGCTTCGGACACCAACTGCGGGCCGAGGAAGGAGCCACCGATGCCGATGTTCACCACGTCGGTGATGGGCTTCTCGGTGTAGCCGCGCCACAGGCCGTTGTGCACGTAGCCGACCAGTTCGGTCATCTGGTGCAGCACGCGGTGCACCTCGGGCATCACGTCCTTGCCGTCCACCTGGACCTTGTCGCCAATGGGGCGGCGCAGGGCAGTGTGCAACACCGGGCGACGCTCGGAGGCGTTGATCATCTCGCCGCGGAACATGGCCTGGATGGCTTCACCCAGCTGCGCCTCTTCGGCCAGCTTCACCAGCAGGGCAAGGGTGTCGGGACGCACCAGGTTCTTCGAGTAGTCCAGCAGCAGGCCGCAGGCGCTGAGGCTGAAGCGCTTGAAGCGCTCGGCGTCATCCTGGAATGCCTGGCGCATGCTGAACCCGGCGAGTTGCTCGCGGTGCGCGCGCAGGGCACTCCAACTGTCCAGGCGGGTGACGTCGAGCGGTGTCAGGTGGTGGTTCATGAGGTGCCTTTCAAACAGTGATCGAGGGTATGAACACTAAAAAGCCCGGAGTGTTCCGGGCTTGGAGTCTAGCGTGCGGGCGTCAGGCCACCTGGACGGGGATCGCGTTGCTGGTGTGGCTGAGTTCGTTGCCCGGGGCCATGTACAGCATGCGCGGCTTGAAGTTGGCCAGCTCGGCTTCGCTGTAGTGGGCGTAGGCGCAGATGATGACGCGGTCGCCCACCTTAGCCTTGTGCGCGGCGGCGCCGTTGACCGAGATCATCCGCGAGCCGTTCTCGCCACGTATGGCGTAGGTGGTGAAGCGCTCGCCGTTGTCGACGTTGTAGATCTGGATCTGTTCGTACTCGCGTATGCCGGCGAGGTCGAGCCACTCGCCGTCGATGGCGCAGGAGCCTTCGTAGTCGAGGACGGCGTGGGTGACTTCGGCGCGGTGCAGCTTGGCCTTGAGCATGATGGCGTGCATGGCGATTTCCTTCTTGTGTCCGGTGGGTCCTCTAGCGGGACCCTGCACGGGTCAGGCGTTGTCGTCGAGGTTGAAGGCGAGGTTGTCGATCAGTCGGGTGTTACCGAGGTAGGCCGCGGCGAGGAGCACCAGGTGACGGTCGCCGGGCTGGGCGGTGCGCAGGGTATGGGATTCGCGCAGTTCCAGGTAGTCGGTGCGCAGGCCGGCGTTGGCGAGTGCGTTACGGCCGCCTTCCAGTAGTGCGCTGTGGTCGCTGCGACCGGCTCGGACGTCCTCTGCCAACTGGCGCAGGGTGGCGTAGAGGGTCGGGGCGATGGCGCGCTGGGCGGCATTCAGGTAGCCGTTGCGGGAGGACAGCGCGAGGCCGTCTTCGGCACGGACGGTGGGCTCGCCGATGATCTGGATGGGCATGTTCAGGTCGCGTACCAGCTTGCGGATCACCGCCAGTTGCTGGAAGTCCTTCTCGCCGAACACGGCGAGGTCCGGCTGGACCATGTTGAACAGCTTGCTGACCACGGTGGCGACGCCTTCGAAGTGGCCCGGGCGGCTGGCGCCACACAGGCCTTCGGAAACGAGAGGAACGTTGACGCGGGTCTGGCCGTCCATGCCGTCGGGGTACATCTCTTCCACGTCGGGGTGGAACAGCAGGTGGCAACCGGCGGCCACCAGCTTCTCCTGGTCGGCGGCGAGGGTGCGTGGGTATTTGGCGAGGTCTTCGCTGGGGCCGAACTGCAGCGGGTTGACGAAGATGCTGGCGATCACGAAGTCGGTGCGCTGGCTGGCCTTCTCCACCAGGGCGACGTGGCCCGAGTGCAGGTTGCCCATGGTGGGGACGAAGCCGATGCGCTTGCCTTCGCTGCGGGCACGGGTGACGGCCGCGCGCAGTTCACGGACGCTCTTGACGGTGATCATGCGGCGAATCCGTGCTCGGCGGCGGGGAAGGTGACGTCCTTGACGGCGCGGACGTAGGCGGCGAGGGCGCCCTGGATGCTGGTCTGGCCTTCCATGAAGTTCTTCACGAACTTGGGCGTGCGGCCGGTGAGGGACAGGCCGAGCATGTCGTGCAGGACCAGCACCTGGCCGTCGGTGGCGCTGCCGGCGCCGATGCCGATGACCGGGATCTTCACCGACTGGGTGATTTCAGCGGCCAGTTCGCTGGGCACGCATTCCAGCAGCAGCATGGCGGCGCCGGCCTGTTCCAGGGCCATGGCGTCGGCACGTAGCTGGCGCGCCTGGGCTTCCTGGCGGCCCTGGACCTTGTAGCCACCGAGGATGTTCACCGCCTGGGGGGTGAGGCCGAGGTGGGCACAGACCGGGATGCCGCGTTCGGCCAGCAGGCGGATGGGCTCGGCGAGCCAGGCGGCGCCTTCGAGCTTGACCATGTGCGCACCGGCCTGCATCAGCGCGGCGCAGTTGGCGAAGGTCTGCTCCAGGGTGGCGTAGGCCATGAACGGCAGGTCGGTGATGATCAGCGAGCCCTGGTTGCCCCGCTTCACGGCGGCGGTGTGGTAGGCCATGTCGGCGACGCTGACGGGCAGGGTGCTGTCATGGCCCTGCAGGACCATGCCGAGGGAATCGCCCACCAGCAGGACGTCGGCGCCCGCCTGGCTGGCGGCCTGGGCGAAGGTCGCGTCGTAGGCCGTGAGCATGGCGATTTTCTCGCCTTTCTGCTTCAGCTCTTGAAGGGTGGTCAGGGTCACATCAGGCATGAAAACGTCCTCATCGGTACCGATTCTGTACCGGTACGGGGCAACGGGACGCTTATAGTCCCGATGGGGGGGCATGGTGTCAATTGCAGGTGTTACCGAGCTGTTACGGCGTTACCGTCAGCGCGGAAAGGGCCTCGATACGCTCCAGTCCGGCGTTGGGGCAGGCATCCAGCAGGGCCTGGAGCGGCCGACCGTCGGGCAGCTTGAGGTCGGGTGCGATTTCGGCCAGGGGATAGAGCACGAAGGCGCGGGCGTGCATGTGGTAGTGGGGGACCTGCAGGCGCGGCTCGTCGATCTGCCGCTGGCCGAACAGCAGGATGTCCAGGTCGAGGGTGCGCGGGCCCCAACGCTCGTCCTTGCGCACACGTCCCTGGGACAACTCGATGGCCTGCAGGGCGTCGAGCAGGTCGAGAGGCGCGAGGTCGGTGTCCAGCGCGGCGACTGCGTTGCTGTAGCGGGGCTGGTCAGGCGGGCCCAGGGGATCACTGGAGTACAGGGACGATACGGCACTCAACTGGGTGTCAGGCAGTACGGCCAGGGCCGCCAGGGCATTGCGCAGCTGGCTGGCTGGGTCCGACAGGTTGCTGCCCAGCCCGATGTAGACGCGCTCCATCTTATTCGCCAGCCGGGGCGCTGCCTTCGCTGCGGGGGCCGCGCTTGCGACGACCGCCGCCACGGCGACGCTTGCGCGGTGCGGCACCGCCTTCGTCGCGGCTGCTGAGGTCGCGGATCATGGCGCGGCGTTCGCTGTCGCTGGCGTCCTGGTAGTCGGTCCACCAGTCGCCCAGGCCGCCGGTTTCCTCGCCTGCGCTTTCACGCAGCAGGAGGAAGTCGTAGCCGGCGCGGAAGCGGGGGTTCTCCAGCAGCAGGTCGGCACGCTTGCCGCTGCGGCGGGGCAGGCGTTCCTGCATGTCCCAGATTTCGCGGATCGGGATGGTGAAACGCTTGGGAATGGCGGTGCGCTGGCACTGTTCGAGGATCAGGCCGTGGGCGGCTTCCTGAATCGCCGGGATCGGCGGCATGCCCTTTTCCTGCAGCAGGGCGGCACGGACGGGCAAGGCCGGCCAGAGCAGGGCGGCGAAGAGGAAGGCCGGGGTGACCGGCTTGCCGAGGCGGATGCGCTCGTCGGTGTTGGCCAGGGCCTGGCGGATCAGGGCGCCAGCGTACTCGGGGTCGCGCTCCAGGGAGGCGGCAGCCGCCGGGAACAGGGGGGCGAAGAGGTCGTACTCCAGCAGCAGTTCGAAGGTGCGCTCGGCCTTGCCGCCGAGGAACAGCTTGAGGATTTCGTCGAACAGGCGTGCGGAGGGGATGTCCCGCAGCATGGGGGCCAGGCGGCGGATCGGCGCGGCGCTGTGCTTCTCGATCTCGAAGCCCAGCTTGGCGGCGAAGCGCACGGCTCGCAGCATACGCACCGGGTCTTCCAGGTAGCGCTGCTCGGGGTCGCCGATCAGACGGATCAGGCGGTTGCGGATGTCGTGTACGCCGTGGGCGTAGTCGAGCACGCGCTCGGTGACCGGGTCGTAATACAGGGCATTGATGGTGAAGTCGCGGCGTTGCGCGTCTTCTTCCTGGTTGCCGTAGACGTTGTCACGCAGGATGCGGCCGCTTTCGTTGCGCGAGGACTGGTTGCTGTCTTCGTCATCACCCTGGGGGTGGTTGGCGCGGAAGGTCGCGGTCTCGATGATTTCCCGCCCGAAATGCACATGGACCAGCTTGAAGCGGCGGCCGATCACCCGGGCATTGCGGAACTCGGCACGCACCTGCTCGGGGGTTGCGTTGGTGGCGACGTCGAAGTCTTTGGGGTCCAGGCCCAGCATGAGGTCACGGACGCAGCCGCCGACCAGGTAGGCCTGGTAGCCCGCCTTCTGCAGGCGTTCCACGACGTTCACCGCGTTACGGCTGATGTCCGCGCGGTCCAGCGCGTGCTGGCGGTTGCTCAGGACTTCAGGTGTGCTGCGGGGATGCTGGGTGCGGCGCAGGGGAGAGCGAAAGGACTGGATCAGCTTCTTCAGCATGGGAGGCACTGTGTGTGGGATGGGCGGCCGGAATGAATGAGAGACCGCACGATGGGCGCGGATTCTAGCACTGGGCGGGGGGATGGTGAAGGAAGCGGCGGGAGTGTGTCAAAGCTACTGGGGGAGCCGAAGCTCCCCCCCAAACTGGTGCGTGCTTTGTTTTTATTATTGAGCCGGGCTTGCTGTTCTTGTTGTTTGACCCGTACCAGCAGATTCGTGATCTCTGGATATGCCCTCGAGTCGAGGGTCAAGAGCAAACGGATTGCTTTGGATGCTGATGGTGCCGTGATCATTCGATCCAACCAGTTCGGGTGCTGCCTGAGTAAGCAGTTTTATTGTTTTCGGCCTGGTCGTGGGGCGAGCCCCAATGGCAACTCCTCTCCAAAAGAATCAGTTAGCTGCGCCTCCGCGGTTTTGTTCTTGTTGTGCTGGAGTCGGTGCGTATTGTTCTTGTTGTGGGGTTACTACGGTTTTTATTGTTGTTGTGCCAGAGATAAAGCAGTTGCCGTGCCAACTTTATGGAATTCTTTTAAATCAATGACTTATGTAAAACAGGGCATGGCGATGAGGTACAAAAAAGCCGGGTTTCCGTTACCGACTCACCCGGCTTTTGTTACGAGAGGTTTTTGCGGTAACAGCCTGGGGAACTCCTAACCGTTCCCACGGTCACGCGCAACCTCGGGCTGTCAGGAGGTGGCAGCCCCCGATTTGCGCCGCGGGATGCCCAGACGCTGACGGCGCTCCCACAGGCATTTGCGGCTGATGCCCAGCTTGCGGGCCAGCTCGGTCTCGGTCATGTGGTCCTGGTGCTCGAGGACGAAATGCTGGAAGTAGTCCTCCAGGGACAGGTCTTCCGTGGGTTCATGGGGGCTGGCGGCTGTGGCTTGGGTGGGGCCGTCGAGGAAGTCGTCGTCCTCCAGGTCGGCCAGCTCGATGTCGATGCCCAGCAGGTCCGCCGAGATATCCGGGCTCTCGCAGAGGATCACCGCACGCTCGATGGCGTTCTCCAGTTCCCGCACGTTACCGGGCCAGGAGTAGTGGCGGATGGCTTGTTCCGCGTCATGGGCGAAGCGCAATTCGTCGCGCCCCATTCGAGTGCACTGGCGCGCCAGGAAGGCGCGGGCGATCTCGATCACGTCGTTACCGCGTTCGCGCAGCGCGGGCAGTCTCAGGGAGATGACGTGAAGGCGGTAATAGAGGTCTTCGCGGAACTGGCCGGTCTTGGCCAGCGTCTTGAGGTCGCGGTGGGTGGCGGCAATCAGGCGCACATCCACCTTCTGCGACTGGACCGAGCCGACACGGCGGATCTCGCCTTCCTGCAACACCCGTAGCAGGCGCGCCTGGGCTTCCAGGGGCAGCTCGCCGATTTCGTCGAGGAACAGTGTGCCGCCGTCGGCTGCTTCCACGAGGCCGGCTCGGCCGGCGGTGGCGCCGGTGAAGGCGCCCTTCTCGTGACCGAAGAGTTCGGACTCGATCAGGGTTTCGGGAATGGCCGCACAGTTCACCGAGATCATCGGTGCCTTGGCGCGCCGGGAGAGGTTGTGCAGGGCACGGGCCACCAGTTCCTTGCCGGTCCCGGATTCGCCCTGGATGAGCACCGTGGAGTCGGTGGGGGAGACCTTGCGGATCTTGCTGTAGAGCTCCTGCATGGCGGAGCAGGAGCCGATGATGCCGATCTCACCGTCGGCCTGGGGAGGGCTGCTCTTCTCCTGGGCGCGGGTGGGCGCGCGTTCGGTGGGGGCTGCCTTGTTCTCCTGGCGGTCCTTGATGATGCGTGCGACGGCCTGGAGCATCTCGTCGTGGTCGAAGGGCTTGGCGATGTAGTCCACCGCGCCCATCTTCATCGAGTCCACCGCCGAGCGCAGGCTGGCGTAGCTGGTCATGATCAGCACCGGGGTGCCCTGGGCCAGCTTGATCAGCTCGGTACCGGGCGCGCCGGGCAGGCGCAGGTCGCTGACGATGAGGTCGAAACCGGGGATGCTGTAGCGCTCCTGGGCCTCCTGGACAGACCCGGCTTCACTGACCTGGTACTGGTTGCGCTCGAGCAGGCGGCGCAAGGCGGAACGGATGATGGTTTCGTCTTCGACGATCAGGATATGTGACATTCGGTTCAGCTCTCTCGACAGTCTCAGATGGCAGCGCTGGGCGCTTCGGCGAAGCGTGGCAGTGTCACCCTGAAACGGGTGCCGCGCTGCTGCTCGGGGTCGGCCGGGCTTTCTATGGTGATGTGGCCATAATGCTCTTCCACGATCGAATAGACCAGCGCAAGCCCCAGCCCAGTGCCCTTGCCAGGGTCTTTGGTGGTGAAGAAGGGCTCGAACAGGCGGTCCATGATCGCCTTGGGAATCCCGCTGCCTTCGTCCTCCACGATCAGCTCCACGGCGTGGTCGGAGATGGCGCTGCGCACGCGGATCGCACCGCCTTCGGGCGAGGCGTCGCGGGCGTTGGACAACAGGTTGATCAGCACCTGGGCCAGGCGCTGGGGGTCGCCCTCGGCGATGTGGTGCGGATCGCAGAGGTTGAAGAACTGCACATCGATGCTGCGCCTGTTCAATGACAGCAGGCCGATGGCTTCCTGGGCGACGTCCGCCAGGCACACCGGCTCCGTGGCCTGCTGGCGGGCGCCGGCGTGGGCGAAGCTCATGAGTGACTGCACGATGCGGGACACCCGTTTGGTCTGCTCGAGAATCTGTCCGCTGATCTCGGTCAGTTCGGGGTCGCCCTCGCGCTCTTCCCGCAGGTTCTGCGCCAGGCAGGCGATGCCGGTGATGGGGTTGCCGATTTCGTGGGCGACGCCGGCAGCCAGGCGACCGATGGATGCCAAGCGTTCGGAGTGCACCAGCTTGTCTTCCAGCAGCAGGGTGTCGGTCACGTCTTCCACCAGTACCACCAGGCCGCTGTTACCAGGTGCCAGCGGCTCGTCGATGGCGGCCTTGTGCAGGTTCAACGAGCGCACCTGACCCTCCAGCGGCAGGCGCTGCTTGTGCAGGTGTTCGTCGGGTTGGCCGATGAAGCTTTCCAGCAGGCCCCGCCAGGGATCACTGATGGCTGAAAGCCGCGAGCCGACCACACGCTGGGCGGGAATCTCGGTCAGTTCCTCCATGGCCCGGTTCCACATGAGGATTTCCTGGTCCTTGGCCAACGAGCACACTCCCATCGGCAACTCCTGCAGAGTGCGGCGGTGGTAGCGGCGCAAGGCGTCCAGCTCGGCGGCCAGGCCGGTGAGTCGGGAGTGGTAGTCCTCCAGGCGACTCTCGATGAAGTGGATGTCCTCGGTGACGTAGCCCTCGCTGCCGGACTTGTACGGCAGGAAGGTCTCCACGATGTCCTGGGCCACGCTCGGTCCCATCAGCCCGGAAAGGTTGGCCTCGATACGGTCGCGCAGGCGGCGAAGAGCGTAGGGGCGGCGTTCGTCGAACGGCAGGTGCAGGTCACGCAGGGCCTGTTCCACCTCCTTCTGCGCCGTCTTTGCGCCCAGGGGCTTGGCCAGTTGTTCGGAGAACTCCTGGGGCGAGGTCGCCACCAGTTCGCGGCGTTGCGGCCGGCGCACGTTGTCCACAGCGCAGGCCTCGGCTGCCCCGCGTTCCTCGGGGCTGGCCTCGGTGAACAGCGAGACCAGGGTGAACACCAACACGTTGGCGGCCAGTGAGGCGATGGCCGCGATGTGCCAACTGTTGTCGTCGAGTACGTAGATGGCGTTGAACAGCGGAACGTAGATGCCCTGCAGGTTGCCCAGCAGGGGCAGCAGCATGGAGAACAACCACACACCGATGCCGGCCATCAAGCCGGCGATGAAGCCCCGCCGGTTGGCAGTCGGCCAGTACAGCACCGAGAGCGCGCCGGGGAGGAATTGCAGGGTGGCGACGAAGGCGACGATGCCCAGGTTCGACAGGTCCTGCTCGGCGCCCAGCAATAGATAGAAACCGTAGCCGGCCATGATGATGGCGAAGATCAGCGCCCGGCGTGTCCACTTCAGCCAGCGGTAGATGTTGCCTTCCGACGGTGGTTGGTAGAGCGGCAGCACCAGGTGGTTCAGCGCCATGCCGGAGAGTGCCAGGGTCAGCACAATGATCAGGCCGCTGGCCGCCGACAGGCCGCCGACATAGGCGAGCAGTGCCAGGGCATCGCTGTTCACGGCGATGCCGAGGCCCAGGGTGAAATATTCCGGGTTGGTGGTGGCGCCGAGCTTGAGGCCGGCCCAGAGGATCAGTGGTACCGCCAGGCTCATCAGCAGCAGGAACAAGGGCAGGCCCCAGCTGGCACTGACCATGGCGCGGGGGTTGAGGTTCTCGGTGAAAGTCATGTGGTACATGTGCGGCATGACGATGGCTGAGGCGAAGAACACCAGCAGCAGCGTGCGCCACGGGCCTTCCTGCAGCGGCGTGTGCAGCGTCGAGAGTGCCGCCTGGTTCTGCAGCAGCCACAGCTCCAGCTCATGGGGGCCGCCGAACACGCCATAGAGCGCATAGAGTCCGATGCCGCCGAGGGCGGTCAGCTTCACCAGCGACTCGAAGGCAATGGCGAACACCAGGCCCTCGTGCTTCTCCCGCGTGGCGATGTGACGTGCGCCGAAGAGGATGGTGAACAGCGTGATCAGCGCGCAGAAGCCCAGGGCGACCCTGTCGTGCACCGGCTCGCGGGTAAGGATGCCGATGGAGTCGGCCACTGCCTGGATCTGCAGGGCCAGCAGGGGCAGGACGCCGATCAGCATGAACAGGGTGGTCAGCGCTCCGGCCCAGGTGCTGCGGAAGCGGAAGGCGAACAGGTCGGCCAGGGACGAGAGCTGGTAGGTACGAGTGATCCGCAGGATCGGGTAGAGCAGCACCGGCGCCAGCAGGAAGGCCCCGGAGATGCCCAGGTAGCTGGCCAGGAAGCCGTAGCCGTACTGGTAGGCCAGCCCCACTGTGCCGTAGAAGGCCCAGGCGCTGGCGTACACGCCGAGAGAGAGGGTGTAGGTGAGCGGGTGGCGGACGATGCGGCGCGGAACGAAACCGCGATCACTCAACCAGGCGACCCCGAACAGGGCGAAGAGGTAGGCCGCGCTGATGAGGATCAGCTGGCTCAGGCTAAAACTCGTCAGCATCGCGTTGACTCTGCAGGATGAAGGTCACCACGATCAGGATCAGCCAGAGCAGA
This sequence comes from Pseudomonas sp. 1D4, assembly GCF_001728925.1. NCBI lineage: Bacteria > Pseudomonadati > Pseudomonadota > Gammaproteobacteria > Pseudomonadales > Pseudomonadaceae > Pseudomonas > Pseudomonas sp. 1D4. The sequence goes on along the minus strand of NZ_LXJQ01000053.1, from coordinate 28,434 downwards.
TAGGGGCGATACCAGGCCCCGTTGGGGTCGATCCACCAGTCCATGATGGCCGGGGAAAACAGGTAGATCCCCACCACCAGGAGCAGTACCAGTCGGTAGATATACATGCCGCATCTCACATCGAGGGTGCGGCGATGGTAGCGAATGCCCCGTGTCGGTGCGAGTGCGCTCAGCGCAGCTGGGCTTCGGCCAGGGTGCGGGTACGTGGGATGCGCGTGGCGTCCCAGTGGGCGATGCCCCAGTCCAGGGCTTCGCGGGGCGTGCCGTCGGCGAGGCCTTCCGGTGGCTGCTGGCCGAGGGCGCGCAGGGCGCGGGCCAGCAGCGGTGTGGCACGGTCGGCCGGCAGGGGAGGCGAGCGGTAGGACTTGCCGAGCTTGTGGCCGTCCGGCTGGATGATCAGCGGCACGTGCAGGTAGCGGGGCTGCGACAGGCCCAGCAGTTCCTGCAGGTACAGCTGGCGCGGCGTGGAGTCCAGCAGGTCGGCGCCGCGCACCACGTCCGTGATGCCTTGCCAGGCATCGTCCAGCACCACGGCTAACTGGTAGGCATAGAGCCCGTCGCGACGGCGGATGACGAAGTCCCCCACCTCGCGCCCCAGGTGCTGTTGATACAGGCCCTGCACCCGGTCGGTGAAGCGGTAGACAAGCTCAGGCACGCGCAGACGGATGGCAGCGTCGGCCTGGGGGTGGCAGGCATTGCGGCAGAAACCGGGGTAGATGCCGTGATGGCCTTCGAGCTGCTTGCGCGAGCAGGTGCAGGCGTAGGCCAGCCCCTGGGCGAAGAGCCGGTCGATCACCTGGGCGTAGGCGTCATGACGGTCACTCTGGCGCACCAGCTCGCCGTCCCATTCGAAGCCGTAGGCCTCCAGCGTGGAGAGGATCGCCGCCTGGGCACCTGGTGTCTCGCGAGGCGGGTCCAGGTCTTCCATGCGCAGCAGCCAGCGACCGCCAACGGCACGGGCATCGAGGTAGGAGGCGAGGGCGGCAACCAGGGAGCCGAAGTGCAGGTAGCCGCTAGGGGTGGGCGCGAAGCGGCCGACGTAGGAAGACGGAGGCATGCGGGCGTGAGCCTGTTGAAACGAAACGGGGCGCCGTAGCGCCCCGTTCTGGGATCAGGAACCGAGTTGCTTTTCCTTGATTTCCGCCAGGGTCTTGCAGTCGATGCAGAGAGTGGCGGTGGGGCGTGCTTCGAGGCGGCGGATGCCGATCTCGACGCCGCAGGAATCGCACCAGCCGTACTCGTTGTCTTCGATCAGCTGGAGGGTTTCGTCGATCTTCTTGATCAGCTTGCGCTCGCGGTCACGGGCACGCAGTTCCAGGCTGAATTCTTCTTCCTGGCTGGCGCGGTCGGCCGGATCAGGGAAGTTGGCCGCCTCGTCCTGCATGTGGTGGACGGTGCGGTCGACCTCTTCCATCAACTCGACTTTCCACCTGTTGAGGATGTTGGTGAAGTGAGCGCGCATGCGGTCGCTCATGTACTCCTCACCCTTGGTTTCCTGATAGGGCTCGAAACCACGGATCAGTTGGCTGCTCGGTTGCTTTGCTTTGGTGGGCATGAATGGCCGCCTCTCACTTTCTCTAATCCATTTCGCAGGAAGCTGGTCCGTCGCCGACACTGCCGGCCCTGCGGCTGCAAGCGGGCGAACTTACCAGAACGATTCAGGCCACGCCACTCCCAGTTATCGCGGTTGCTGCGGGCGTCCCGAAGCATTGGTTAGAATCCGCGCTTTGTGTCGATGAGGGAAGGCCGATGGCCCAGTCATACAGTGCACGCAGCCGTGCCATAGAACCCTTCCACGTCATGGCGTTGCTGGCCCGCGCCAATGAGTTGCAGGCCGAAGGGCACGACGTGATCCACCTGGAGATCGGCGAGCCGGACTTCACCACCGCCGCCCCCATCGTCGAGGCCGGGCAGGCCGCGCTGGCTGCCGGTCATACCCGTTACACCGCCGCCCGTGGCCTGCCGGAGCTGCGCCGTGCCATTGCCGGCTTCTACGGCCAGCGCTACGGGCTGGATATCGACCCCGAGCGCATCCTCATCACCCCCGGCGGCTCGGGCGCGCTGTTGCTGGCGTCGAGCCTGCTGGTCGACCCGGGCCGGCACTGGCTGCTGGCCGATCCCGGCTACCCCTGCAACCGGCACTTCCTGCGCCTGGTGGAAGGCGCGGCCCAACTGGTGCCGGTGGGCCCCGAGACCCGTTACCAACTGACCCCGCATCTGGTGGAGCGCCATTGGGATGCCCAGAGCGTCGGTGCGCTGGTGGCCTCACCGGCCAACCCCACGGGCACCTTGCTGCATCGGGACGAGCTTGCGGCATTATCCGACAGTCTCCGGGGATTGGGCGGACACCTCGTGGTGGATGAGATCTACCATGGCCTTACCTATGGCGTGGACGCCGCCAGCGTACTGGAGGTGGATGACAATGCCTTTGTGCTCAACAGCTTCTCCAAGTACTTCGGCATGACCGGCTGGCGCCTGGGCTGGCTGGTCGCTCCGCGGGAAGCGGTGCCGGAACTGGAAAAGCTGGCGCAGAACCTCTACATCAGTGCGCCCTCGATGGCCCAGCACGCCGCGCTGGCCTGCTTCCGCGAGGACACCCTGACGATCCTGGAGGCGCGTCGCGCCGAGTTCGCCCGCCGTCGCGACTATCTGCTGCCCGCCCTGCGCGAGCTGGGTTTCGGCATCGCCGTCGAGCCGGAGGGTGCCTTCTATTTATATGCAGACGTTTCAGCCTTCACCCAGGACGCCTATGCGTTCTGCCAGCACTTCATCGAGACCGAGCACGTCGCCTTCACCCCGGGCCTGGATTTCGGCCGGCATCTGGCTGGCCAGCACGTGCGCTTCGCCTATACCCAGAGCCTGTCGCGCCTGGAGGAGGCTGTCGCACGCATCGCCCGTGGTCTGCAGAGCTGGGCGGCGCGAGCGTGAGGTTCGATCCGCCGCTTGAAGAGGGCCGGCTGCTGCGGCGCTACAAGCGCTTCCTGGCCGACATCGAGACTGCTCAGGGGGAGCAACTGACGATCCACTGCCCGAACACCGGTTCGATGCTCAACTGCATGAGCGAAGGCTGTCGGGTGTGGTTCAGCCGCTCCAGCGATCCCCGGCGCAAGTTGCCGGGCACCTGGGAGTTGGTGGAGACGCCCCAGGGCCGCCTGGCCTGCATCAACACTGCACGGGCCAATCCGCTGGTGGAGGAAGCCCTGCTGGCGGGGCGGATTCCCGAACTGGCGGGGTTCACCGCACTTAAGCGGGAAGTCGCTTATGGCATGGAGAACAGCCGAGCCGACTTCCGCCTCGATTACCCCTCGGCCGCGCTCTACGTCGAGGTGAAGAGTGTCACCCTCGGGTTCGAGGGGACGCCCGTTGCGGCCTTCCCTGATGCGGTCACTACCCGTGGGGCCAAGCACCTGCGGGAGCTGGCGCACCTGGCGCGAGAGGGGACCCGTGCCGTGCAGTTGTACTGCGTGAACCTCTCCGGAATCGACGCGGTGCGGCCGGCACGGGAAATCGACCCGTACTACGCCCAGGCTCTGGCCGATGCACAAGAGGCCGGGGTCGAGGTGCTGGCCTACGGTGCAGAGCTGAGCCTCGAGGGCATGGTGTTGACCCGTCGCCTCAACCTGCAGCTGTAGGTGCACCATCCAGCCAGATGCCCTGACCGTCTTCCCGGCAGGGCAGGGCGCGCAACGCCTGGCCCACGCAGGGGCCGGTGACGCATTCGCCGGTCTCGATCAGGAACAGCGCACCGTGGGTGGCGCACTGGATCAGGCTGCCGCTGTCGTCGAGGAAACGGTCCGGTTGCCATTCCAGGGGAATGCCACGGTGCGGGCAGCGATTCTCATAGGCATGGACCCGCCCCTTCCGGCGCACCAGCAGCAGCTTCAGGTCATCGATCAGAAAGCCCCGGCTCTGGCCTTCGGCCAACTCGTCGGGGCGGCATAGCAGAATCATCGGCGTCTCCACGGCAGGCGGGCATTATCCCGCGCTGCCGTGGATTGCCAAGAGGGGGCGCGTCCTTGCGCTGAAAGGGGTCAGATCTCCCAGATCAGGTTGACCGCGGCGTGGCGCCCAGGCTGGGTGTAGCGCTGCAGGCTGGGACTGTTCTCGCTCAGTCCGCGTACATCGCTCCACTGCCAGTAGTCCTTGTCGGTGATGTTGAACAGCCCGGCGTTGACCGAGAACGCCTCGGTGACCTGCCACCAGCCATTCAGGTCCAGCAGGCCGTAGCCCGAGGGCTGGTACTGGCCGGCGGTCTGGGTGCGGTCGATGCGCTCCTTGGCTGCTACCAGGGTCCAGCTCAGGTCGCCGCCGAACTTGCCATTGGGCTGCGCATACCCCATGCCGAAGACGCCCTTGAGCGGGTCGACGCTGTTGAGCGGCTGGCCGGTGCCCTCGTCCTTGCCGCGTGCGTAGGCCACGGAGCTCATGGCGCGCCAGCCGGCCGGCATGCCGAATTTGTCGAGGAAGAGCTCGCCCTTGGCCTCGAAGCCACGGATGGTCACCCGGTCGCGGTTGACGTACTGGAATTCGCCGAGGGGAAAGCCCGGCACGCTGGAGGGGCGGGATACCTGCTCGATGAAGTCGTCGTAGCGGTTGTAGAACAGCGCGGCGCCGAAGCTGCCGATCTCGTACTTGCCGCGCAGGCCCAGCTCGAAGCTGTCGCTGGTCTCGGCCTTGAGGTTGGTGTTGGCCAGGGTGCGGTACATGCCCGGATTGACGAACTCGCCGAATATCTCGATCGCCTGCGGAGCACGGAAGCCGGCGGCGTACTGACCGTACACGCTGTGCTGATCGTCGACCTGGTAGGTCACGCCGAACTTGGGCGATACGGCCGAGTCGGTGAAGTCGCTCGGGTTGGCGTCGGTCGCCTGGCTGTTGAGGTAGCGCGTGGTGGCGTGGGGCTTCATGGCGTAGTAGTCGTAACGCAGGCCCGGCAGCAGGGTCCAGCGGCCGATCTCGATGCTGTCCTGGATGAAGGCCGCGTACTCGTTGGTGGTCGGGTCCGGGAAGTCGCTGGTTGGCAGCACCGGCGTGTTGACCCCGGTGGCGATGACGGTCTCGCCGCCTGTTCGCAGGTCGGTGTTCTTCAGGCGCTTGAGGTCGGTGCCGTAGACCAGGGTGTGTTGGCTGCCGGCGATGCTGAAGGACTTGTCCAGCTTGCTGTTGAGCACCCAGAGCTTCTCCTCGTAGTGGGAGTCGCGGGTGCGGAAGCGGGGCGAGCCGCTGACGACACGGTTCTCGTAGGTGCGCTGGCGGGTCTGGCTGTCCTGGTAGCTGAGCTGGTTCTGCAGGTTGTCCGCCAGCGGGCTGTCCAGCTGCAGGGTGTGCAGCAGCGAATAGCGCTCACGGTCGACGCTGTCGCGCGCGTCCTGGGTACGGATGGTGGCGGTGTTGCTGTAGTTGCTCAAAACCTTGGTGTCGGTGTCGTCCTGGTAGCGCTCGTAGGTCAGCTGCAGGCGCTGGCCTTCGGCGTAGTCCCAGCCGAGCTTGGTCAGCAGGTTGTCGGTGGTGTAGTCGACCGGGTTGGCTTCCTCGCGCGTCGCGCCGATGCCGCCGATATCACCCTGGGTGTCCAGTGCCTGGCCGGTGCGACGGCCAATGTGCAGCAGGGCATCGACGTTACCTTGGCGGGCGGCGAGGGTGGTGCTGCGCAGCCAGCTGTCGTCGGAGCCGTCGTAGCCGGTCTTCAGGCGGGCGTAGGTGTCATCGCCTTCGTCCAGGTAGTCGGCCGCGTCCTTGGTAATGAAGCTCACCGCGCCGCCGATGGCGTCGCTGCCGTACAGCGAGCTGGCCGGCCCCCGGATGATCTCCACCTGCTTGAGGGTGTCCGGGTCCACGTAGTCGCGCTGTGCGCTGAGGAAGCCGCCGAAGGAAAAGGCGTCCGGCATGCTCACGCCGTCCACCTGCGTTAGCACGCGGTTGCCGCCGATGCCCCGGATGGTGAAGCCGGACAGGCCGAAGCGGCTGCCCGTCCCGCCAACCGATACACCCGGCTCGTAACGCACCAGGTCCCGAATATTTTTTACGTTCTTCTGGTCGATCTCTCGTTCAGTCATTACCGACACCGTGCTCGGCACCTGGTCGAGCGTCTGCTCGCTGCGGGTGGCGGTCACCGTGACGGTGTCGAACTGGGTCGCGGTCTTTTCCGCAGCCAGAGCGAGGGAGGGCGACAGGAGCAGCAGGGCCAGCCAGGAGCGGCGGGCGAAGGGGGGACGAGGCGACATGGGCGGACTCCCGGGTTCAAGGCGCGTCCAGGGGCCGGCCGGGCACTTCTGGTGTGGCAGGAAGCCACGGGCGTCATGCCGCGGGTGCCTTTCCCGATGACCGTCCTGGTCATCGCTTTCGCCGGCCTCTCTGGTGATCGCAGGTTGGCATCGGTGGCGAACATAATGAGGTTGACAGTCAAATGCAAACAATTATCAAATCGATTCGTATTTGTGAATTCGGGCTTGAACATGCCGCGTATTCCACTCTGCCTCGCGCTGTCGCTTATCGCGCACGGGGGGCTTGCATGGCTCCTGCACGATCTGCGGGCGGAGCCGGCTATCGCCCGGGGAGAGGCCCGGGCGGACGTGGTGCACCTGGTCAGCCTGGTCGAACCGGCGCCTGCCGTGGCTGAGCCCGTGGCGCGCCCGGTACCGGCTCCCCGCAAGGTGGAACCACAGAACCACCCGGTCGCGGAAGCCAAGCCCGTTGCCGTAAAGCCGCGCCTGGTCAGTCCTGAAGTGCCCGCGCGCAAGGTCGTGCGCAGTGAGCCGCAGCCGCACCCACAGTCCCGCTCCAGCAGCGAGCCGAGCGTGGCGCAAGTGGCACCTTCGACGCCCAGCGCGGCCCCGCAGTCGGCACCTGCCCGGCAGGCCGCCAAGTCGCCGAAGGCCGAGGTGGTCATCGACCAGCCTTCCTTCCTTGTACCGCCCAAACCCCCGATCTACCCGGCCCAGGCGCGCCGTCGCAACCAGCAGGGCGTGGTCCTGGTGGAGGTGCGCCTGGACGAGCGCGGTGGGCTGCGGGACCTGAAATTGCTGCGCTCGTCAGGCATCGAGAGCCTCGACGAAGCGGCCATGAACGCGGTCGCCAGCTGGCGCTTCCGTCCTGAGGTCCAGGACGGCGAGCCGGTGCCGAGCCGCGTGAGAATACCCATTGAATTCGCCCTTACGGCGAGCCGTTGATCCTGAAGGAGTGACACCATGACTGCCCTCAACCAAACCGCCACGGCGGGCCCCGCCCTGTACCAGGCCTGGCAGACGCTGCGTGGCGAGGAGCCGCGCCTGCGCGCCCGTGACGCCGCCGAGCGCCTCTCGGTCAGCGAGGGCGAGCTTACCGCCAGCCGCCTGGGCGTGGATGCCGTGCGCCTGCGCCCCGAGTGGGCGAGCCTGCTGCCCGCGCTGGGTGAGCTGGGCCACATCATGGCGCTGACCCGCAACGAGCATTGCGTGCATGAGCGCAAGGGCGTGTACCGCGAGGTGTCGGTGATGGCCAACGGGCAGATGGGGTTGGTGGTGTCCGCCGACATCGACCTGCGCCTGTTCCTTGGTGGCTGGTCCAGCGTGTTCGCCGTGGCCGAAGAAACCCCGCGCGGCACTCAGCGCAGCATCCAGATTTTCGACAGGCAGGGCGTGGCCGTGCACAAGGTGTTCCTCACCGAGCGCAGCGAAGTCGCCGCCTGGGCGCCGCTGGTCGAGCGCTTCCAGGCCGAGGAACAGAGCGCCGAGCTGGATCTGCAGCCGCTGCCTGCCGCCGAGCCGGTCAGGCCCGATGCCGAGATCGACGTCGCCGGCCTGCGTGAAGGCTGGTCAGCCCTCAAGGACACCCACCACTTCTTCGCCCTGCTGAAGAAGCATGGCGCGGCCCGCACCCAGGCCCTGCGCCTGGCCGGCAGCGAGTGGGCCGAGAAGCTGGACACCGTCGAACTGCCGCGCCTTCTGGAAGCGGCTGGCGAGAAGGAAATTCCGATCATGGTGTTCGTCGGCAACCGCCACTGCATCCAGATCCACAGCGGCCCGGTGCAGAACCTGAAATGGATGGACACCTGGTTCAACGTGCTCGACCCCGAGTTCAACCTGCACCTGAAGACCCCGGGCGTGACCGAGCTGTGGCGGGTACGCAAGCCCAGCAGCGACGGCGTGATCACTAGCTGGGAAGCCTTCGATGCCGAAGGCGAGCTGGTGCTGCAACTGTTCGGCGCGCGCAAGCCGGGCCAGCCCGAGCGCCCGGACTGGCGCGCCCTCGCCGAGTCGGTGCCGGCGCGCTGACCCGGCCCTCTTTCATGACGCCCCGGGTCCGGGGCCTGCACTGCTACACAAGGAGTCGATATGCCCGCCCCAAGACACCTCGCCGGCCTTTGTGTCGGCCTGCTTTTCTGTACCCTGGCGTCGGCCGAGGCCCTGCCCCAGCGCTGGGTGAGCGCGGGAGGGGCTGTCAGCGAATGGGTGGTGGCGCTGGGGGGCGAACCGCGTCTGGTCGGCGTCGACACCACCAGCCAGCACCCGGAGAGCCTCAAGCGCCTGCCCAGTGTCGGCTACCAGCGGCAGCTGGCGGCGGAAGGGCTGTTGTCCCTGCGCCCCGAGCTGCTGGTGGGCTCCGAGGAAATGGGACCGCCGCCGGTGCTGGCGCAGGTGAAGGCAGCCGGGGTGCAGGTGGAGCAGCTGTCCTCGCAGCCGGACCTGGCGGCTCTGGCCCACACCCTCGAACGCCTGGGCGCGTTGCTCGGCGACCCTGCACGGGCTGAGCAGGCCCAGCTCGACTATGTGGCGCGGCTGGACAGCCTGGCGGCCCATGTCCGCGAGGCCCAGGGCAAGCAGGCTGCGCCACGCGTGCTGCTGCTGGTGGGGCATGCCGGCAGCAACCCGCTGGCGGCCGGCAAGGGTACCTCGGGCGCCTGGATGATCGAACGCGCCGGTGGCCTCAACGTGGCCGATCATTCCGGCTACAAGGCCCTGTCCAACGAGGCCCTGGCGGCCCTCGACCCGGAGGTGGTCGTCGTGGCCGACCGGGCGCTGGTGGGCGAAGCCGCGCGGGAGGCGCTGCTGCGCCAGAACCCCACCCTGGCGCTCACCCGGGCCGGGCGTTCGGGCCGCTTCCTGGTGCTGGACCCGACCTTGCTGGTGGGCGGACTGGGCCCCCGGCTGCCGGATGCGCTGGCGGCGTTGTCCGCCGGCTTTTATCCTCAGGCCCCCGCCCCGGATGCTGAGCACCGAGCCACCCCATGAAGCCCGTGTTGTCGCCACGCCTGCTGTTCATCGGCCTGTCCCTGTTGCTGCTGCTGGCGCTGTGGCTGTCCCTCGCCCTGGGGCCGGTGAGCCTGCCGCTGGATGCGACCCTGCGGGCGCTGCTGCGCCTGGTGGGTGTGCCGCTGGATGGTTACGGGCTGGAGCAGGCCGAACTGATCCTGGCGCAGATCCGCCTGCCGCGAACCCTGCTGGGACTGGCGGTGGGGGCCGTCCTGGCGGTGTCCGGGGTGGCGATGCAGGGGCTGTTCCGCAACCCCCTGGCCGACCCCGGCCTGGTGGGCGTTTCCAGTGGCGCGGGGCTGGGCGCGGCCGTGGCCATTGTTGGCGGCGCGGCGCTGGGCGGGCTGCCGGAGTCTCTGGCGCCGTACCTGCTGTCCATCAGTGCGTTCGCCGGCGGTTTCCTGATCACCGCGCTGGTCTATCGCCTCGGTCGGCGCGACGGGCAGACCAGCGTGGTCACCATGCTGCTGGCCGGCATCGCCCTCAACGCTCTGGCCTTCGCCACCATCGGCCTGTTCACCTACCTGGCCGACGACGCCACCCTGCGCACGCTCACGTTCTGGAACCTGGGCAGCCTGAACGGCGCCAGCTACGCACGCTTGTGGCCGCTGCTGGTGGTGGTGCTGGCGGTGATCGCCTGGCTGCCGCGCCGGGCCAGCGCGTTGAATGCGTTGCTGCTGGGCGAGTCGGAGGCGCGGCACCTGGGGTTCGATGTGGAGCGCCTCAAGGGCGAGCTGGTGTTCTGCACTGCGCTGGGCGTCGGTGCGGCCGTGGCCGCCTCGGGGCTGATCGGCTTCATCGGGCTGGTCGTGCCGCACCTTGTGCGCCTGCTGGCCGGGCCGGACCATCGTGTGCTGCTGCCGGCTTCTGCCCTGGCGGGGGCCAGCCTGATCCTGTTCTCTGACCTGGCCGCGCGACTGGTGCTGTCGCCGGCGGAGCTGCCCATCGGCATCGTCACTGCCCTGGTGGGGGCGCCGCTCTTCCTTTACCTGCTGCTGCGAGGGCGCGCGTGATGCTACGTGCCGAAGGGCTGTCGATCCGGCGAGGCCATACGGTGGTGCTGGAGGGGGTGGAGCTGGCCGTCCGGCCGGGCGAGGTGCTGGGTGTGCTCGGCCCCAACGGGGCAGGCAAGAGCACCCTGCTTGGCGCGTTGTGCGGCGAACTGGCGCCGGCGAGCGGGCAAGTGCTGCTGGCGCGCCGCCCGCTGGCGGGCTGGAACGGCCCTGAGCGGGCTCGTCAGCTGGCGGTATTGCCGCAGAGTTCCAGCCTGGGCTTTGCCTTCTCCGTCGAGGACGTGGTGGCCATGGGGCGCCTGCCCCATGCCACCGGCCGCGCGCGGGATGCGGAAATCGTCGGTGAGACCCTGCGCGCGGTGGATGCCGCTCACCTGGCGGGGCGCAGCTACCTGGCCCTGTCCGGCGGTGAGCGCCAGCGTGTGCACCTGGCCCGGGTGCTGGCGCAGCTCTGGCCGGGCGGGGAGGGGCAGGTGCTGTTGCTGGACGAGCCGACTTCGGCGCTCGACCCCCTGCACCAGCACACCACCCTGCAGGCGGCCTGGGCATTCGCCCGGCGCGGCGTGGCAGTGCTGATGATCCTGCATGACCTCAACCTGGCGGCGCGCTACTGTGATCGCCTGTTGCTGCTGGCCGAAGGGCGTCCCCAGGCGTTGGGAACCCCGGAGGAGGTGCTTCGGGCCGACACGCTGGAGGCGGTGTTCGGGCTGGAGGTGCTGGTGCAGCGCCACCCGGAACGCGGCCATCCCCTGATCGTCGCGCGCTGAACGAACCCGAGGAATCCATCCATGCGCCTGCTTCTCCTGCTCGTCATCGCGTCCCTGGCGGCGTGCCAGGCCACCCCGCCCTTGCCGCAGTGGCAGAGCCCGGAGGCCCGCCAGCATGCCGATCTCGGTGTCATCCGCGACCTGCGCAGTGGCCAGACCCTGAGTCCACGGCAATTGCTCGACCGCCTCGCCGAGGCGCCGCGCGTGCTGGTGGGCGAACAGCACGACAACCCCGACCACCACGCCCTGCAGTTGTGGTTGCTACAGGCGCTGGAAGGCCGTCGCAGCCAGGGCAGCCTGCTGCTGGAAATGCTCAACCCCGACCAGCAGGCCAAGGTGGATGCCGTGCACGCACGCATCCGTTCCGGCGCCGATGAAGGTGAGCTGGAAAGCGCGCTGGCCTGGCAGAGGAGCTGGGACTGGGCGCTGTACGGCCCGATCGTGCGCCATGCGCTGGCCCAGCCCTACCCGCTGCTGGCGGCGAACCTGGATCGCAGCGAGATCATGCGCATCTATGGTGAGCAGCCAGCGCTCAGCGGCACCGCCTCGACCACGGCCACCGTCCAGGACGCTCTGCGCGAGCAGATCCGCGAATCCCATTGCGGGCTGCTGCCGGAGAGCCAGTTCCCGGCCATGCTCGCCGTGCAGCAGCAGCGTGACCGGCGCATGGCCGAGCGCCTGCTGGCGGCCCCGCAACCGGCGCTGCTCTTCGCCGGTGCCTTCCATGTGCGCCGCGACCTGGGCGTGCCGCTGCACCTGGCTGATCTCGGAGCGGGGGAGGGCAGTGCGGTGCTGATCCTCGCCGAGGCCGGCAAGACCGTGGAGCCGGGCAGTGCCGACTACGTCTGGTACACCGCCGCAGTCACTCCGGTTGACCATTGCGCCGAGATGCGCAAGCAGATGCACACGCGCCCTTGAATCCATCCTGTTGTCGATTTCGGAGTCCGTATGGCTGAACTGAACGATCCTGAGCTGGCCGCTCTGGCGGTCCGCCTGCTCGACCTGACTTCCCTCAACGACACGGATGACGAGGCGGTCATCGACACTCTTTGCACCCGCGCGCTGACGCCCGTCGGAGCGGTGGCTGCCGTCTGCGTCTACCCACGCTTCATCGGCTTTGCCCGGCGGCGTCTCGATGCGCTGGGCGCCGAAGCCGTGCGCGTCGCCACCGTGGCCAACTTTCCTCAGGGTGGCGTCGATGTACGGCGAGCGCTGGAGGAAACCCGGGCTGCCGTGGCCGATGGGGCGGACGAGGTGGACCTGGTCTATCCCTATGCTGCGTTGCTGGCGGGCGATGCCCAGCCGGGGCGCGATCTGGTGGCGGCATGCCGGGAAGCCTGCGGGGAACGGGCGGTGCTCAAGGTGATTCTCGAGACCGGGGCGCTGGCGCAGCCGGAGCTGATCCGCCAGGCCAGCCGCGATGCGATCGCGGCGGGTGCCCAGTTCATCAAGACCAGCACCGGCAAGGTGCCGGTCAACGCAACGCCGGAGGCGGCAGCGCTGATGCTCGGGGTCATTGCCGAGCAAGGCGGTACGGTGGGCTTCAAGGCGGCCGGCGGCTTGCGGACCCTGGCGGATGCGCGCTGCTACATCGAGCTGGCACGGACGACGCTCGGCGCGCACTGGGTAACCCCCGAGCATTTGCGGCTCGGTGCTTCAGGCTTGCTGGCCGAGCTGCTGAAGACCCTGGGTGCTGCGGGCGAGCCTGTAGCAAGTGCTGGCTACTGACTCATCACGACCTTCCCCACGTCCCCACGCGAGGCTGTCATGACCACACCCCACATCAATGCACAGCCGGGTGACTTTGCCGAGACCGTACTCATGCCCGGTGACCCGCTGCGGGCCCGGGCAATCGCCGAAACCTTTCTGGAAGACGTGCGGGAGGTGAACACCGTGCGCAACATGCTCGGCTATACCGGCCGCTACCGGGGGCAACGCGTTTCGGTGATGGGGTCGGGCATGGGCATCCCCTCCATCTCGCTTTACGCCCATGAGCTGTTCAGCCAGTTCGGCGTGCAGCGCATCATCCGCGTGGGCAGTTGCGGGGCCTTGCAGCCGGACGTCCACCTGCACGACCTGGTGATCGCTCAGGGCGCGTCCACCGATTCCGGCGTCAACCGCAAGCGCTTCGGCGGCTTCGACTTTGCCGCGCTGGCGGCTTACCGCTTGTTGGCGCGTGCCGTGAGCCGAGCCGATGAAATGGGGATGACGGTGCACGTGGGCAATGTGTTTTCCGCCGACCTGTTCTACGAGCCGACGGCCGATTGGATGGCGCCCATGAGCCGGATGGGCATCCTCGCCGTGGAGATGGAGGCGGCGGGGCTGTACGGCGTGGCGGCGGAGCTGGGGCGCGAGGCGTTGGCCGTATTGACGGTGAGCGACCAGTTGCTGACGGGGGAGCGCCTCGGATCGCAGGCGCGCCAGGAGGGGCTCCACGACATGACCCGGCTGGTGCTTGAAAGCGTGATCGACTGAGGGCGGTAGGCCCAGGTGGGACGTGGCTTTCAGCGGTTTTCTGCAGGCAAAAAAAGACCCGGCAAACTGCCGGGTCAATAACCGTGATTAGCCTGATGAGGAGATAATCTGAAGAGTCCGACTGCTTGGTCTCTCAGCTTACCGGCTGATCTCGCGACCAGTTGTGGTAATAATAACAATTCTCATTTCGTGGTCAAGTGCAGGATGTAAAAAAATTCGTCAGAACAGGATGAACGGTCATCAGGCACGAAAAACCCGGCAGTTGCCGGGCTTTTTGTAGGGTTGTGTGGATCAGCCTTCCGGGTTCGCCTGGCGCTGTTGGGTGATTTCCTTGTTCAGCAGGTCGATGCGCCGCGCCATGCTCTCGATGAGGCTGTGGGCGATGCGTGGGTTGCTCTGCATCAAGCTGAGGAACTGATCCTTTGGGATCACCATCACGGTGCAGGGCTCGCTGGCGACGACGGTGGCACTGCGCTTCTCGCGGGTGAATACCGCCATGGCGCCGAAAATTTCGTCCTTCTGCACGTCGCCGACCTTCTGGCCGTCGACGAAGGCTTCGGCATGGCCTTCGATGATGATGAAAACGTGGTCGGCGTCGTCGCCCTGGTGGATCAGCTCCTCGCCGGCGGCGAAGTGCTGGAAGCCGGTGGAGGGGCGGATCTCCGGCTGCTTCAGTCGAGCCAGCGCGTCCGAGAGCAGGGCGGTGTGACCGATCAGGTACTGGATGAACTGCTCCTGGCGCTGCTCGTCGGCATAAATGTGCTTGAACACAGCGCTGCGGGAGTAGGGGGTGAGGCTTACAGGCTCGTCGCTGCGGTAGCGGCAGCTTGGCAGCTCGATGCCTTGGCGCAGGCCTACCAGGTCGCCTTCCTGGAGGTAGAAGAGGGGGCGTTCGTCGACCAGGGCGTGCAGCAAGCCATTCTCGATGATGAATAGCTGATTGCCAGGCAACTCCCGGTTCAGGTCCTCGACCGACTCGAAGGAGAGCGGGGGGCCGGAAGGTTCGAGCCCGTCGAGCAGCTGGCTGGGAATGCTTTGCAGTCGGTTGATCAGCTGGTCGGCGTAAGCAGGTTGCTCCCCGAGTAGGTACATGTCGGTAATTCCTTGGACTGGCTGGGCTTGGACGCACGAACGTCCCTGAAACAATAGGGCGCATCGGTACGAACGTAAATCACCGAGCGCTGGTGTTGTGAGCTAGCTCCTGTTGTTCTGCGGAAAAGACTCGAGCTCGCCGTTGAGTTGGGCCTTGTGGCCCGGGGGCAGCTCGTTCCAGTGCACGTCCAGCAGGGCCCCTTCAATGGCGTACAGAAGCACCTTGGAGGCGCGAAAGCCGCGGGCCTTTACCGCTCTATAGGCGCCTACAGCCCCCAGGCGGCGAAGGTCGGACGCATTGTGTATACCCACCGCGTGCAACCATTGTGCCGAGGTCTTGCCGAGGTTCTTCAGGTTCTGCAATTCATCGTTCATCGAGCCTCCTTGCAATGGGTGCGCGAGAGGACAGGTTTCCCGGTGTCGCGCCCAAGAGTGTAGCGGGCGGTCAGGCGGATGTGGCCGCATGACATCACTCGTTCGACGGTTGGTCAGCGGTGGGTGTTGTAGCGCAGGCGGGTGCCGAAATTCACCGACATGAGCAGCTCGTCCGCAGCCAGTTCGGTGGGGAAATAGGCGCCCGAGATCTGTGCGTGGGCGATGCTGGCGCCCTGCAATTGGGATTCGCGGAAGTCGATGCCGCGCAGGTCGGCCCCCCTGAAGTAGGCGTCGGTGAAGTCGACGCCACGGGCATCCAGGCCGCGCAGGTCGATGCCGCGAAAGTCACCGCCGCGCAGGTCGACGGTGCCGTCGGCTGGTTTCCGGGCGTTGAAGCCCGCGATGTCGTCGTTACGCAGGAGGAGGTAGAGAGGCGAGTCGAGCTGATGGGGAAGTGTCATGGCGGGGCTCGTCCGTTGAGGGTTCCCCGGGAGTATAGAAGGTGCGGCAGGAATTCCCTGCCGCACCTTGGGAGGGGCTCAGAGTCCCGGCAGGAACTGGCGGATGCGCTCGACCAGGGTGTCCAGGCTCTTGGCCTGGTGAGTGTCGATGCGGGTGCTGTGGGCTTGCTCTTCGCTGTCGAGGGGCTCGCGGCTGACGTGCTGCGCTTGTACCACCTCCAGGGTGGCGTCGGAGGGGTCAGTGCCCTGCTGGCGGCGCTGCTCCAGCCAACTGGCGATAACCGCATCCGGTGCCTGGCAGTCGAGAATCAGGAACGCGGTGCCGGCCTTCTCGGCCACGGTGCGAGCGCCCTGACGCTGGGTGCGCTTGAGGTAGGCGGCGTCGAGTACCACCGGGAAGCCGGCGCTCAGCACCTGCTCGGCCAGCTCGTGCAGGCGCTGGTAGGTGGCCTCGGTGGATTCGGGGCTATAGATGCCGCTGTTCAGTTCGCCGTCTTTCCCCGGCTGTTCGCCGAACAGGCGCTTGCGCTCCACGTCCGAACGCAGGCGGATGGCGCCCAGGGCTTCCACCAGGCGCAGAGCGACGTGGCTCTTGCCGACCGCCGAGACGCCGTGGGTGAGGGCGAGGAAGCGCAGCGGGATGGTGCTGTAGCTCTCTGCCAGGTTGGCGTAGTTGCGGTACTGGCGCAGGGTGGCGGCGCGCTGCACGGCGTCGGTCTGGTGGGCGAGGCTGAACAGGGCGACCTTGGCGCGCACCAGGGCGCGGTAGGCCTTGTAGAAGTTGAGCAGAGCCAGGCCACGGTAGTCGCCGGTTTCCTCGAGGTAGCGGCTGACCAGGCGGCGGGAGAGCGACTTGAGGCCACGGTCTTCGAGGTCCATCGCCAGGAAGCCGATGTCGGCATAGACGTCGGTGAAGCGGAAGGGCTCGTTGAACTCGATGCAGTCGAACAGCACCACTTCGCCGTTGATAAGGGTGGCATTGCCCAGGTGGATATCGCCGTGGCACTCACGGATGAAACCGTCGCGCTTGCGCTCGGCCAGCAGCGGCTTGAGGCGCTCGAAGCTGCTCTGCGCCCAGGCTTCCAGGGCGTCGAGTTGCTGCAGGTCGGCCTTGGCTTCGAGCATCGGGCGGATCTGGTCGAAGTTCTGCTGCACCGGCTGCATCACGGCTTCGGGCGTGCCCAGCGGGTGCTTCTCGTCCACGCGCGGGGCTTCGAGGTGGAACCGGGCAATTTGCTCGGCCAGGGCGTCGACGTGGGCCGGGCTCAGTTCACCACGGGACTGGATCTCGCTCAGCAGGTTGCTTTGCGGGAACTGCGCCATGCGGATGGCGTACTCGATCACCGGGCCTTCGCCTCCCAGGCGGGGGGCCGACTCGCTACCGGTGATGGGCACTACATCCAGGTAAAGGTCATGGGTGAGGCGTTGATTGAGACGGACTTCCTCGGTGCAGAAGTGCTGGCGGTCTTCCAGGCGGGTGAAGTCGAGGAAGCCGAAATTCACTGGCTTCTTGATCTTGTAGACGTAGGGACCGGTGAGCAGCACCCAGGAGATATGGGTTTCGATGACGCTGAAGGCTTCCACCGGATGGGGGTAGAGGCTCGGGTCCTGAAGGGCTTGGATCAATTGTTGGCTCACAGTCGTTCCTTGTTCTGGCACGTGCAGAGGCGGGCATTATGGGTGCTGTGCGCCACTCTGCAAACCATCAGGGGACGCCTACTGGCGCTGGGCAAAGTGCGTATAATGCGCCGCCATGACTCGTTCCCGATCCCCCCGCTCCCGTAAGAAACCCCGTTCCAGTGGCTTGCGCAGGCTCTTCGGCTGGGCTTTCAAGCTCAGCCTGGTGGGCCTGGTCGTCCTGGCGGGCTTCGCCGTCTATCTGGATGCCATCGTCCAGGAAAAATTCTCCGGTAAGCGCTGGACCGTGCCGGCGAAGGTCTATGCACGGCCCCTTGAGTTGTTCGTCGGGCTGAAGCTGGCCAAGGACGACTTCCTCAAGGAGCTCGACGCCCTCGGCTACCGTCGGGAGAGCGCCTCCAACGGGCCGGGTTCGGCCTCCGTGGCCGGCTCGACGGTGGAGCTGAACACCCGTGGCTTCCAGTTCTACGAAGGGGCTGAGCCGGCGCGTCTGATCAAGGTGCGCTTCTCCGGTGACTACGTGGCGGGGCTCAGCCAGGGCAGCGGTGCCAACCTGGCGGTTGCGCGCCTGGAGCCGCTGCTGATCGGTGGCCTCTACCCTGCTCACCACGAAGACCGGATTCTCATCAAGCTGGACCAGGCGCCGCCTTACCTGGTGGATACGCTGGTTGCGGTGGAGGACCGAGAATTCTTCAACCACTGGGGCGTCTCGCTGAAGTCCATCGCGCGGGCCATCTGGGTCAACGCCACCGCTGGTCAATTACGCCAAGGCGGTAGCACCCTGACCCAGCAGTTGGTGAAGAACTTCTACCTGACCAGCGAGCGCAGCATCACCCGCAAGGCCACCGAGGCGATGATGGCGATGCTGCTGGAAATGCATTACGACAAGCGCGAGATCCTTGAGGCCTACCTGAACGAGGTGTTCCTCGGCCAGGACGGCCAGCGCGCTGTGCACGGCTTCGGCCTCGCCAGCCAGTATTTCTTCAGTCAGCCGCTTTCCGAACTCAAGCTGCATCAGGTGGCGTTGCTGGTGGGGATGGTCAAGGGGCCGTCCCAGTTCAATCCGCGCCGCAATCCCGAGCGCGCGCTCGAGCGCCGGAACCTGGTGCTGGACCTGCTCGCCGAGCAGGGCGTGGTCACGGCCGAGGAGGCCGCAATGGCGAAGGCCAAGCCCCTGGGTGTGACGCCTCGCGGCAGCATGGCCGACAGCTCCTATCCGGCCTTCCTCGATCTGGTCAAACGCCAGTTGCGGGAAGATTACCGAGACGAGGACCTGACCGAGGAAGGGCTGCGCATCTTCACCAGCTTTGACCCCATTCTCCAGTTCAAGGCCGAGACGGCGCTGGAAGAGACGCTCAAGCGCCTGGCAGGCCGCAAGGGCGTGGATGAGGTGGAGTCCGCGATGGTGGTGAGCAATCCGGAGACCGGCGAGATCCAGGCCCTGATCGGCAGTCGCCAGCCCCGCTTCGCAGGCTTCAATCGGGCCATTGATGCGGTGCGTCCGGTCGGCTCCCTGATCAAGCCCGCTGTCTACCTGACGGCGTTGGAGCGGCCCAGCCAATACACCCTGACCAGTTGGGTGCAGGATGAGCCCTTCTCGGTGAAGGGGCAGGATGGCCAGGTCTGGACGCCGCAGAATTACGACCGCCGAGCCCATGGCACGATCTTTCTCTACCAAGGGCTGGCCAACTCTTACAACCTCTCCACGGCCAAGCTGGGCTTGGAAATTGGCGTGCCCAACGTGCTGAAGACCCTGGAGCGCCTGGGCGTGTCCCGCGAGTGGCCGGCGTATCCGTCCATGCTGTTGGGCGCCGGGGCGCTCAGTCCGATGGAAGTGGCGACGATGTACCAGACCCTGGCCAGCGGTGGTTTCAATACCCCGCTGCGGGGTATCCGCAGCGTGCTGGCTGCGGAGGGCGAGCCGCTCAAGCGCTACCCCTTCCAGATTCAGCAGCGCTTCGATCCGGGGGCTATTTACCTGGTGCAGAACGCCATGCAGCGCGTGATGCGTGAGGGTACGGGGCGCTCCGTCTACAGCCAGTTGCCAGCGTCCCTGACCCTGGCAGGCAAGACTGGCACCACCAACGATTCGCGTGATAGCTGGTTCGCCGGTTTCAGTCAGGATTTGCTGGCCGTGGTCTGGCTTGGTCGTGACGACAACGGCAAGACGCCGCTGACCGGTGCCACGGGTGCCCTGCAGGTGTGGGCCAGCTTCATGCGCAAGGCCGATCCGCTGCCACTCGACATGCCCATGCCGGAGAACGTTGTCCAGGCCTGGATCGATCCGCGTACCGGTCAGGGCTCCGATTCGAGCTGCCCAGGGGCTGTACAGATGCCTTATATTCGCGGCAGTGAGCCCGCTCCTGGCCAGGCCTGTGGCGTGGGGGCGCCGGTGGACTCGGTGATGGACTGGGTCCGCGGCTGGGTGCAATGAACGAAGAGGACCTGATGTGAACAAAGGCTGGATTCCTGCGGTTACCGTCGCGCTCATGCTTGGTGGTTGCGCCACCCCTCAACGCAATGCAATTCCTGTCGTCGACTCCGGTGGCCCGATGTCCGAGCAGGAAGAGGGCGCGGGCGGCTATCGGGCACCCGTGCAGGCTGCCCAGCCTCGCTATGAGCCGCAGGATGCGGGCGTCGTGGTGATGGTTCCGGGGGCTACTTCCGGTTCGTCCGCGCAGGCCATGCCGGCACCGAGTGCGCCCATCAGTGGTTCGGTGACCTCTGGTCCGATCACTCCGGGACCGCTCGTCACCGGCCCGGCAGCAGGCGTTTCGGCACCTGCCGCCAGCCTCAATTACGGCAGCACCTATTCCGCCCCGACCGCGCCGTCCATGCCGAGCGGCATCCCCTTCAGTGGTGGCCTGGCTGCCGACGAGCAACTGGATGGCCCGGTGCTGGCCTTGCTGACCACTGCCCAGCAGCAACAGGGTGGTGGTGATCTCAACGGTGCTGCGTCCAGTCTCGAACGTGCGCAGCGCATCGCTCCTCGTGAGCCTCAGGTGCTCTACCGCCTGGCGGAGGTTCGCCTCGCCCAGGGGGACGCTGCCCAGGCCGAGCAACTGGCCCGGCGTGGTCTGAGTCTTTCCAACGGGCGTCCCTCCCTCCAGGCGGGCCTTTGGGAGCTGGTGGCCAAGTCCCGCGAGCGTCAGGGTGATCCGGCAGGTGCTGCCCAGGCACGTCAGCGCGCTCGGGTCAGCTCCTGATGGATGTGCGCCTGGCCGAGGTGGCTGATCAGCTGCTGCTGATCGAGCGCGAGCTCCGCATGCTCGGCTGGTGGGCAGAGCAGCCGCCCAGTGCCGAGGCGCTGGCGAGCCAGGCGCCGTTCTGCGTCGACACGATGGCGTTCGAAGAGTGGTTGCAGTGGATCTTCCTGCCGAGGATGAAGGTGATCCTCGAGGCTGGTGCCCAGTTGCCTCGGGTTTCCGGCATCCTGCCCATGGCCGAGATGGCCTATCAGGAACGTGCAGGGAATGTGCAGGGGCTTCTCGAAGCGCTCGGCGCTTTTGATCGGTTGATCGGCAGCGCCGGCTGAGCAGATCGGGCGTGCGTTACTGGCAGTTCTCGGCGATGGCCTTCTGGGTCTCCTTGAGTCGGGACTGACGTTCTTCTTCGGTCAGGCGGCGAACTTCTCCCTTGTCTTCCACGCGCAGGCGCGGGTTGTTCTGCATCTGCGCCAGGTTGGTGCGCAGCTGGGTGCAGTATTCCTTGCGCTCGGCTTCCTGCTTGGCGACGTCCTTCTTCACTTTCTCGTCGATGGCTTTTTGCTCGTCCTCGCTGGCGGGCTGGGCCTGAGTGGGCGCCTTGGCCGGCTCTTCGGTCTTGTTGAGAACCGGGTAAGGATTCTCGAAGCTCGCTTTCGGCTCTTTGGGTTCGGCCTTGCCGGTGGATACCTGGGTCGAATCCTGGCCCTGCGGAGGTTGTGCGCCGAAATGCGTGACACCCTGGGCATCGACCCACTTGTAGACCTGGCCGGCCATGGCCGAGGTGCTGAGGGCGAGAACCAGGCCTGCGAAAATCATGCGATGCATGGGGGTTCCTTAATAAGAAGGGGAGTCCGGCGGTAACTATAACCAAAGTCCCGTGGCTGTGATCCAGCGTGTGTCACAGCATTTCGCGCGATTTTCCGTTAGGGATGACTTGACTTGCGGGGCTCTAATCCGAAGAATCCAGGGTTCGCTGTTCCAGTGGGCCGGCCGCAAGTCGGAAGCTGTAGCAGTCGATGAGGTGCACACCCGCGCCGACCCGCATCACCCTGCAACGCGTTACCTCGCGCTGGGTGGGAAAGCCCCGCAACAACTCTCAGGGGTCGCCCCAATGCTTGTTCTGCCAGTGGCTGACGTAGTCGGCGACCACCAGTCGCTCATGCCCTGTGGACGAGCAATCCTTTCAGGCTGTCCGGTCGCGGGCAGTATTCTGGCGTTCTAGAGGTGATAAACGTGGAGCTCTTATCTGGCGCTGAAATGGTCGTCCGCTCCCTGCGTGACGAAGGCGTTAAGTACATTTACGGGTACCCGGGTGGTGCCCTCCTGCATATCTACGATGCCCTGTTCAAGGAAAGCGACGTGACCCACATCCTGGTCCGTCACGAGCAGGCTGCTACCCACATGGCTGACGGCTATGCCCGCGCCACCGGCAAGGCCGGTGTGGTGTTGGTCACGTCCGGCCCCGGCGCAACCAACGCCGTTACCGGCATTGCCACCGCGTATATGGACTCCATTCCGATGGTGATCCTGTCCGGCCAGGTGCCGAGCAACATGGTGGGTACCGACGCATTCCAGGAGACCGACATGGTCGGTATCTCCCGCCCGATCGTGAAGCACAGCTTCATCATCAAGCACCCGTCCGAAATCCCCGAGGTGATCAAGAAGGCGTTCTACCTCGCCCAGTCGGGTCGTCCGGGGCCGGTCGTGGTCGACATTCCCAAGGATATGGGCGACCCGACCCAGAAGTTCGAGTACAGCTACCCGAAGAAGGTGAAGCTGCGCTCCTACAGCCCGGCTGTTCGTGGGCACTCGGGGCAGATCCGCAAGGCTGCCGAGCTGCTGCTGGCTGCCAAGCGCCCGATCCTCTATTCGGGCGGTGGCGTCATCATGGGCGGCGCATCCGAGCCGCTGACCGAGCTGGCCAAGATGCTCAACCTGCCGGTAACCAACACCCTGATGGGGTTGGGCGCGTTCCCGGGCATGGACCGTCAGTTCGTCGGCATGCTCGGCATGCACGGTAGCTACACCGCGAACCTGGCGATGCACCACGCTGACGTCATCCTGGCAGTGGGCGCTCGCTTCGATGATCGCGTGATCAACGGTGCGAGCAAGTTCTGCCCGAACGCCAAGATCATCCACATCGACATCGATCCGGCGTCCATTTCCAAGACCATCAAGGCCGACATCCCGATCGTGGGGCCGGTCGACAGCGTGCTGACCGAGATGGTCGCGATCCTCAAGGAGATCGGCGAGACGCCGAACCGCGAGACCGTTGCCAGCTGGTGGAAGCAGATCGACGAGTGGCGTGGTGATCGTGGCCTGTTCCCCTATGACAAGGGCGACGGCAGCATCATCAAGCCGCAGACCGTCATCGAGACACTGTGCGAAGTCACCAAGGGCGATGCCTACGTCGCATCCGACGTGGGTCAGCACCAGATGTTTGCGGCCCAGTACTACCGCTTCAACAAGCCCAACCGCTGGATCAACTCCGGTGGCCTCGGCACCATGGGCTTCGGCTTCCCCGCTGCGATGGGCGTGAAGCTGAACTTCCCGGATGCCGACGTGGCGTGCGTGACCGGTGAGGGCAGCATCCAGATGAACATTCAGGAGCTGTCGACCTGCCTGCAGTACGACCTGCCGGTGAAGATCGTCAACCTCAACAACGGTGCGCTGGGCATGGTCCGCCAATGGCAGGACATGCAGTACAACAGCCGCTATTCCCATTCCTACATGGAATCGCTGCCTGACTTCGTCAAGCTGGTAGAAGCCTACGGCCACGTGGGCATGCGCATCACCGATCTCAAGGACCTGAAGCCGAAGATGGAAGAGGCGTTCGCCCTGAAGAACCGCCTGGTGTTCCTCGATATCCAGGTGGATCCGAGCGAGCACGTCTATCCGATGCAGATCCGGGATGGCGCCATGCGCGATATGTGGCTGAGCAAGACGGAGCGGACCTGACCATGCGACACATCATTTCCCTGTTGCTTGAGAACGAGCCCGGAGCCCTGTCCCGCGTCGTCGGCCTGTTCTCCCAGCGCAACTACAACATCGAAAGCCTGACCGTAGCGCCGACCGAGGACCCGACCCTGTCTCGTCTGACCCTGACGACCGTGGGCCAGGATGACGTGATCGAGCAGATCACCAAGAACCTCAACAAGCTGATCGAGGTGGTGAAGCTGGTCGACCTGTCGGAGAGCGCGCACATCGAGCGCGAGCTGATGTTGGTGAAGGTGAAGGCCACTGGCGCCCAGCGCGCCGAGGTCAAGCGCACCACCGATATCTTCCGTGGGCAGATCGTCGACGTGACCAGCAGCGTCTACACGATCCAGCTCGCCGGTACCAGCGACAAGCTCGACAGCTTCATCCAGGCGATCGGCACCAGTTCGATCCTCGAAACCGTGCGCAGTGGCGTGACCGGCATTGCTCGCGGCGACAAGGTGCTGAGCATCTGATTGCTGTTGAATGGAAAAACCCCGCCTTATGCGGGGTTTTTTATTACCTGGATTTACTGGCGGCGATTCCAGAAGGCGGAGATCAGTGGATCCTTCAGGCGCTTTTCCAAGGCGAACAGGCCGATGTCGTAGGCGGCCAAGGGCGGCTGGATATCGTAGAGGCGTATGCGTCCGGCCAAAGGGCTGTTGTCGAGGACGATCTGCGGGACCACGCCAATCCCGAACCCAAGGCTCACCATGCTGACGATGGCTTCGTTGCCGCTGACCTGAGCATAGATGTTGGGCTTGATGCCATGGCTTTTCAGCCAGCGGTCGGTACGGGTCCGGGCGAGGCCCTCTTCCGAGAGAATCATCGGCACGTCCTTCCAGCTTTGCGCCGTAGGCTGATGCAGTTGTTCCTCGGTCAGCAGCTGGGGTGACTGTGGGCCGATGAAGCGCAACTCGGAGCGGGTGATCGACTGGAAATCGATGCCGGCTGGCAGGTTGTCGGGCCGGGCGCCGATGGCGAGGTCTTCCAGCCCCTGTTGCACCCGTTCGACTGCCTTTGCCGGGTCGCCGGTGTGCAGCTTCATCTCGATGCGCGGGTAGTCCTGGCGGAAGCTGCTGAGGATGTCGTAGAGGAAGCTGTAGCTCGCCGTTACCGAGCAGTACAGCGACAGCTCGCCGTTCAGGTCCTGCTGGTCCTGCATGAGGCGCTGGCGGATGGCATGCCAGCCGCTCATGACCTCGCAGGCGTATTCGCGGAACTGCTGGCCCTCGCGAGTCAGTTGCACCGACCGGCTGTCGCGCACGAACAGGGGGGCACCCAGTTCATCCTCGAGCTGCTTGATGCTGCGGCTGAGTGCAGAGGGGCTGACATGCTGCTCTCGGCTGGTTTTGCCGAAGTGCAGGTTGTCTGCCAGAGAGAGAAAGAGCCTGAGGGCGTGGCTGTCCATGTGTGTTTCATTTATCGGCACGTTGCGTTGCGAATATATCATTTTACGCAACGAGACGGATCGCTTAATGTGCCCTTGTCACGGTGTGCGCACCCCCATCCCTTTCGTTATAAGAGCCAGAAACATGAAAGTTTATTACGACAAAGATTGCGATCTCTCCATCATCCAGGGCAAGAAAGTCGCCATCATTGGTTACGGCTCCCAGGGCCACGCCCAGGCCTGCAACCTGAAAGACTCAGGTGTCGACGTCACCATCGGTCTGCGCAAGGGTTCCGCCACCGTCGCCAAGGCTGAAGCCCATGGCCTGAAGGTCACCGACGTTGCCAGCGCTGTTGCAGCGGCTGACTTGGTGATGATCCTGACCCCGGACGAATTCCAGGGCCAGCTGTACAAGAACGAGATCGAGCCGAACATCAAGAAGGGTGCCACCCTGGCCTTCTCCCACGGCTTCGCTATCCACTACAACCAAGTTGTGCCGCGTGCCGACCTCGACGTGATCATGATCGCGCCGAAGGCTCCCGGTCATACCGTGCGCTCCGAATTCGTGAAGGGCGGCGGTATCCCTGACTTGATTGCCATCTACCAGGACGCTTCCGGCAATGCCAAGAACGTTGCCCTGTCCTACGCCTGCGGCGTGGGCGGCGGCCGCACCGGCATCATTGAGACCACTTTCAAGGACGAAACCGAAACCGATCTGTTCGGTGAGCAGGCCGTTCTGTGCGGTGGCTGCGTCGAGCTGGTCAAGGCCGGCTTCGAAACCCTCGTCGAGGCAGGCTATGCCCCCGAGATGGCCTACTTCGAGTGCCTGCACGAGCTGAAGCTGATCGTTGACCTCATGTACGAAGGCGGTATCGCCAACATGAACTACTCGATCTCCAACAATGCCGAATACGGTGAGTATGTGACTGGTCCTGAGGTCATCAACGCCGAGTCCCGTGCTGCCATGCGCAACGCTCTGAAGCGCATCCAGAACGGCGAATACGCGAAGATGTTCATCCAGGAAGGCGCATCCAACTACGCCTCCATGACTGCTTACCGTCGTAACAACGCTGCTCACCCCATTGAGCAGGTTGGCGAGCGTCTGCGCGCGATGATGCCGTGGATTGCCTCCAACAAGATCGTCGACAAGGCCAAGAACTGAGTTCAGGTCTTCGTATGAGGAAGCGCGGCTAAGGCCGCGTTTTTTCATTGGGGTGCCCGCATCTGGTATAAAGCCACATCGCCGGGCCCAGCGGCTCCCCCTTTGGTCCGGCTAAATTCATCTGCATATCTGCAAGGATGTTGTTCATGAGTGACCGTCCCGAGGAGCCCGGCAAGGCTCCAGAACCTGAAAGCCTCCTGCCCATCGACGAGCATGTCGAGGAAGGGCACGACGACCAGGGGCGCAAGGTTCGCCATCGCGGTATCTATCTGCTTCCCAACCTGTTCACCACGGCCAACCTGTTTGCTGGCTTCTACGCCATCATCAACGCCATGAGCGGTAACTTCTCTGTTGCAGCGGCGACTATTTTTGTGGCGATGGTTCTCGATAGCCTGGATGGGCGCGTAGCCCGCCTGACCAACACGCAAAGCGCTTTCGGTGCCGAGTACGACTCGCTGTCGGACATGGTTGCGTTCGGTGTTGCTCCTGCGTTGTTGGCGTTCGAGTGGGCCTTGAGTGGCCTGAACAGCGTTGGACTTACCGTTGCCTTCATTTATGTCGCTGGGGCTGCACTGCGTTTGGCCCGTTTCAATACCCAGATCGGCAAGACCGACAAACGCTACTTCATCGGTCTCGCCAGTCCGGCGGCGGCGGGGGTGGTGGCCGGTACTGTGTGGGCGTTCAGTGACTTCGGCATCAAGGGTTCCAACATGTCGTTTATCGTCGCCATGCTGGTGGCGGCTGCGGGCATGCTGATGGTCAGTAATATCAAGTACTACAGTTTCAAGGATCTGGATCTGAAAGGGCGCGTACCTTTCGTGGCGATCCTCGTGGTGGTATTGGCCTTTGCCGTGGTCTTCAGTGATCCGCCGCGTATCCTGCTGCTAATCTTCCTGGCCTACGCCGCTTCCGGTCCGGTGCAATACTTGCTCCAGATGCGTCGCCGCCAGCACGTCGAGTGATGTAATTTTCCCGCGGCTCCGCAGTCTACTGGCCAAACCGAAGCCGTACTGCGGAGTCCCCCGATGCTTATCAAGGTTTCATCTCTTTCCATCGCTCGCGAGAGCGAGGTCACCCCTGAATCCGTCTATCTGTCCCGCCGCACTTTCATGGCAGGTGTGGGGGCTGCCGCTGCACTTGCTGGCTTGCCTGTACGCGCAGATGGGCCAGGCGACTATCCCGATGTAGAGCTTGGGCATGCCCCTGCCTGGTTCGAGGGAAAACTCTCGGATGTCCGTTGGCGAGCAAGTGTGCCGGGGAATGAGTCCATTACTCCATTCGTTGACGCTACTCACTACAACAACTTCTATGAGTTCGGTACCAACAAGGGGGATCCTGCCCGCTATGCGGGCGCACTGGCTGTTGAGCCATGGACAGTCAAGGTGGATGGCGAAGTTGGAAAGCCGGGCAGCTTCAGCCTGGAAGACCTGGTGAGTCCCCATCAGCTGGAGGAGCGTATCTACCGGCTCCGCTGTGTGGAGGGGTGGTCGATGGTAATCCCCTGGCTTGGATTTCCATTGGCGGATTTGTTGAGGCGGGTAGAGCCTACTTCCAAGGCGCGCTTCGTCCGTTTCGAGACACGTGTCGAACCTGAGCAGATGGCCGGCGTTCGCTCGGGGTTGTCTCTTATTGACTGGCCATACGTTGAAGGTTTGCGCCTTGATGAGGCCATGCATCCGCTTGCCTTGATGGCCGTCGGGATGTATGGGCGAGTGCTGCCTAACCAGAACGGGGCGCCATTGCGTCTGGTGGTCCCGTGGAAGTATGGCTTCAAGAGCATCAAGTCCATCGTCCGCATCAGCCTGCAGGAAGAGCAACCTTCGACGACATGGCAACTGATTGCGCCGAACGAGTACGGCTTCTACTCGAATGTGAATCCAGAAGTCGATCACCCCCGTTGGAGTCAGGCGCATGAGCGGCGCCTGCCGAGCGGCCTGTTCAGTCCCAATGTGATTCCGACACGGCTTTTCAACGGCTATGAGGAGGTCGCTGGCCTCTATGCTGGGCTCGATCTGCGGAAGAACTACTGATGCGTTATTGGCAGTGGCGATTCGTTGTCTTCCTGGGGGCTCTGGTGCCCCCCGTTCTATGGCTGTATCAGGCGTGGATCTTTGCCCTCGGTCCTGACCCGGGAAAAGCTCTTGTCGACAGGTTGGGCTTGGGTGTTCTCTGGTTGCTGCTCATCACGCTCAGCATGACTCCTCTGCAGAAAATAACAGGTTGGGGGGGATGGATTGCGGTCAGGCGCCAGCTTGGTCTGTGGTCCTTCTGCTATCTCTGCCTTCACATTGCAGCCTATGCCGTCTTTCTACTGGGGCTCGATCTGCAGCAGTTGGTGAGCGATCTCGGGAAACGCCCCTATATATTCGTGGGGGCAGTAGCCTTTATAGGGCTTCTTATTCTGGCGCTCACATCCAACCGCTACAGCATCCGTCGGCTTGGGAGGCGCTGGAAGCTGATTCACCGGAGTGTCTATGGAATCCTGGCGCTTGGCCTGCTTCATATGCTCTGGGTCGTTAGGGCTGACATGACCGAATGGGCAGCGTACGCGTTGGTGGGGGCTCTGCTTATGGGGTTGCGGTTACCTGCCGTTGCGAGGCTTCTGCCGAAAGTGTTCCGGGGTGTGCTGCGAGTTGACGGAAATATTTC